>JAIXPV010000590.1 GCA_027486105.1 Runella sp.
GGAATAGTTTGTTATCCCACTTTTGGGGGTAGTGGTGTAGTAGCCACCGAGTTAGGCAAAGCCCTAGCTGCGGTTGGCCACGAGATCCACTTTATCACATATTCGCAACCTACCCGCCTCGATTTTTTTGGCGAAAATATCTTTTACCACGAAGTTCATATTCCCAATTATCCGCTTTTTCAATACGCACCTTATGAATCTGCGCTTTCGAGCGCCATGGTTAATGTAGTAAACGACGAAAAACTGGATGTGTTGCATGTGCATTATGCCATTCCGCACGCTTCGTCGGCGTATTTGGCAAAACAGATATTGAAATCACAAGGAATTCATATTCCGTTTATCACAACCCTGCACGGAACCGACATTACGTTGGTAGGTCGTGATGCGGCTTTTGGGCCAGTAATTACGTTCAGTATCAATGCTTCCGACGGCGTAACGGCAGTGTCGGAGTTTCTCAAAAACGCCACTAACGAGTCTTTTCCGATTACCAAAGAAATTGAAGTTATTCCCAACTTTATTGATTTGGACCGGTTTAAAAAGCAGAAAAAAGACCACTTCAAGCTGGCAATTTGTCCTAACAACGAAAAATTGCTCGTTCACACGTCAAACTTCCGTAAGGTTAAACGCATTGAAGACATTGTATTGATGTTTGACAAACTGCGCCACATTGTTCCTTCCAAATTGTTGCTCGTCGGCGATGGCCCCGAGCGCAGCCGAATTGAATATATGTGTAAAGAGCTGAAATTGATGCAAGATGTTCGTTTTCTTGGCAACTTAGACGCTATTGAGGAGGTATTGTCGGTCGCTGATTTGTTTGTGATGCCTTCCGAAACCGAGAGCTTTGGCTTGGCCGCACTCGAAGCAATGGCCTGTGAAGTACCGCTGATTACGTCAAATGCGGGTGGCTTGCCCGAACTTAATATTCAGGGGGTGACGGGCTTTATGAGCAATGTGGGTGACATTGAAGATATGGTCAAAAATGCCGCGTATATTTTACAGGAAGAAAACCTCCCCCGTTTCAAAGAAAATGCACTTGCAAGGGCCAAAGAATTTGATTTAGCCAACATCTTGCCCCAATACGAAGCCTATTACGAACGCATCGTGGCCGAAAGCCGGGAAGCTTTGGAAAAAGAGTTAAAGGTCGTAGGCTAAGAAGAATTTCTTAACTTTCGGCCATCAACATTCTTGACCTAACCAAAAAATGAAAAAAAATCTCCTGCTGATTGCGCTCTTTGGAGCTTCGTTGACGGCCTGTACGCGTTATTTTATTGCAAAACCCGTACCGCTGCGCCCCGTCGCAGTGAGTGATACCGCCTCAGCCCCCTCGGGAGCGCTTTCGCAACAGATTGCTGCGTATCTACGGCCTTACCGCGATAGTTTGGAAACAAACATGACTACGATATTGGTAAAATCGCCTCGTCGGCTTTCCAAAGGAGTACCAGAGTCAGAATTAGGGAATTTAATGGCGGATATTTTGCGCGAAATGGGGCAGGAACGCTTAGGCAAACCCGTAGACGTGGCTATTACCAATAATGGAGGAATCAGAACTGATTTTCCTGCCGGAAATATTACCCTCGGCAATGTGTACGAAGTTATGCCTTTTGACAACGAATTGGTGGCCATCACCCTCACGGGCGAAACCATGCAGAAAGTGATTGAATATTTGGCGCAGCGTAAAGAGCCCCAATCTGGTGTGAAATTGGTCATCGACAAAGCGACCAATAAACCGCTGGAGGCTACAATCGGAGGCAAACCGCTTGATTTAAAACAAACCTATACGCTTATCACGAGCGACTACATGGCCGTCAGCAGCGACATGGCGGCTATCGTTAAAAACAATCAGGGTTTTCAGATACTACGTTACCTGATGCGGGATGCCATTGCTGATTATCTACGACGAAAAGGGCAACAAAATCAAGAGCTTAATCCAACAAAAGACGGACGGACCACCGTAAAATAATATCAAGAAATGGAAAGAAGATTATTCCTTAGAAACATAGCGGGTATCGGTGGGGCGGTAGCATTGGGACAATGGCCTTTTGAAACTTGGGCCAACACCAACGCTGAGTCATTGAAAATTACCATTTTACACACCAACGACCAGCACAGCCGACTCGAACCTTTTCCTAAAACAGACCGCTTGGCAGGACGCGGTGGCGTGGTCAATCGGGCTCGTATTTTAAGCAAAATCAGGTCGGAAGAAGCCAATGTGCTACTTTTTGACGCGGGAGATATTTTTCAAGGAACGCCTTATTTCAATTTCTACAAAGGCCGTCCAGAGATTGAATTGATGAGCCAAATGGGTTACGATGCCGTTACGATGGGGAACCATGATTTTGACGGCGGTCTGGAGTTGTACGTAAAGCAAATCAAAGAATACGCCAAATTTCCCGTTTTGGTAGCCAACTACGATTTTAAAGGAACGGTGATGGAAGGCTTGGCGCAACCGTACAAAATATTTACGGTGAAGGGTGTAAAAATCGGCGTTTTTGGCTTGGGAATTGACCCCAAAGGCCTCATTCCTGAAAAACTGTTTGGCGGCACCAAATACCTCGACCCCATCAAAACGGCCAACGAAACCGCTACTTTTTTGCGCCAAGAGAAAAAATGTAGTTTGGTGGTGTGCCTTTCGCATTTGGGCTATAAAATGAGTGACGGTGAAATGTCGGATTTGGTAATGGCACCGCAGACCAAAGACATTGATTTAATCATCGGCGGGCATACACACACGTTTCTGAATGAACCTACCGCGTTGAAAAATCTGGTCGGTAAGCCCGTATTGGTGAATCAGGCAGGTTGGGGTGGTGCGAGTTTGGGACGGCTTGATTTTACCTTCGACCGCGTGTCAAAGCAAGTCTTTTTTACGAGTCATAGTGTGTCAATTCAATAAGTTATGATTGTTAAATTGCCCTCAAAAAACCCATTTTTAATTTAATATATACTCCAGAATAGCCATTTTAAGCTATTTTGATTTGGTAGATATTTGTTTTGCGTCAAAATTGTATTTTGCGAAAAAACACCTTTTTAGGTTCGTCTCCGAATTTTCTGGGATTGATTTCATCCCCAATAATTCTACCAAAAACGAATCACTACAAACTTATTCTCATGAATTCAACTCATCAACTTAAGGTATCTTCTGAAGTTGGCACGCTGCGCAAACTCCTCATTCACAGTCCTGACCGTGGGTTAGGAAAAGTGGTTCCTTCTAAAGCCCAAGATTGGCTTTTTGAAGATATTGTACACCTCGATACGATGCGGCGTGAGGAGTACGATTATTACGTCAAGATTTTGCTGTATTTCCTTGACCCTGAAAAAGTAAAAGGAAAGTTGAAAGAAATAGACGCTGATACCTCGCGGTCGTTTTATAAGCCCGGAAACCCTCAGTATTTTAATTCGGATAAGGTCATCGACATTCAGAAACTTTTGACCGAAATTCTGGAAAACGAAACCATCAAGACCAAATTGATTGCGTCAATTTGTGCGGTGGAGCGCTGTTCGTTCAAAATACAACACAAACTCAAAGAATACGATGCGTCGGAATTGGCTAAAATTCTGATTTCAGGCTCATTGCCCGATAAATCCATGATTTTTGCGCCCGTTCCCAATTTCATTTTCACACGTGATATCGGAATCGTCATCAACGATTATGTTTTGTTGAACAAACCAGCCAAAACAGCCCGCACGCGGGAGTCGCTTCTGACGCAGTACATCTTTTTCTACCATTCGATGTTTGAGGTGTATCGTGAAAACATCATCGAAATCCCCGACAATGAGCATCATTTTTTGTTGACCGACGATGAACTTAAAAGTGATTATCTGCGCTCAACCCTCGAAGGCGGTGATGTGATGATGGTGGCACCCCGACATTTATTGATTGGTTGTAGTGAGCGTACCACACTTTATGCGGCTCAGCAGGTAATGAAAGCCCTGTTTGAACGAAATGTGGTGGATACCATCACCATCGTCAAAATTCCCAAAAAGCGGGATTATATGCACATTGATACGGTATTTACGCAGGTAAAACGCAATATGTGGGTGTTGCTAGGAGCGATTGCGCGCCAAGGTGACGAAGCAAAAAAACGGGATGTGCTGCACTTTTTTGCGCCTAAAGAAGACCCAGACCGCCTGCAAATCATGCAGTTTAATAAAGGTTGGGAAAACAAACCGACCGAAATTGAAAATTTGGAGGATTTATTGACCGACATCAGCAAAAATGACTTGGGGTGTGCAGAACCAGTACAATTTATCTATTCGGGAAACAACGAATTTCCTTTTGGAGCACGTGAGCAATGGACTGATTCTTGCAATTTATTGGCGCTCAAAGATGGCGTAGTGATAGGCTACGACCGCAACGATAAAACACTGGAGGCTTTCCGAACGGCAGGGTTCAGGACGGTTCGGGCCAAAGATTTATTGGATGAATTTGAAGCGGGAATTTCCTCGCCCGATACCCTCACTGATACGTTTATCATGTTGCCTTCGGCAGAGCTTTCGCGAGCGCGTGGAGGCTCACATTGCATGAGTTTGCCAATTTTACGGGATGATTTTTAAGAATTTTCTTGTTTTGATTCATCAGTTTTATGGCTAATTTTAGGATAAAATTAAGGAAGATATGACAACCACATTAGTTCAAACTGAAGTATTGCCTACTGACCTTCAAACCGTTGAAGAGTTTGAAAACTGGCAGCGTCAACACGTGTCGGAAGGGAGTTTTGAATTTTTAGATGGCAGAATCATTCAAAAGGAATCTATGAAGCAAGATGAAGCTTTTATCGCAAACTTTTTATTGCGCATTTTCATGCAAACTACAGCATTTCAAAATGGAGATATGCTGCTGCCAGAGTTAGACTCTTACGTAAGCGAAACCCGCAAGCGGGTGCCTGATTTGACTTATTTTACCGCCGAAGAAATCCAGCAAATGCGCCAAAAAGTGCGCGTAAAATCTAAGTTTGCCATTGAGATATTGTCTGATTCTGAATCTTTTGAAGATGTGATTGAAAAAGTACAGGATTATTTTGACGCAGGGGGGCTTTTGGTGTGGTACATTGTTCCCAAACAACAAAAAATTTACGTCTATGCAAGCCCCGATGAATCAAAGGCTTATAAAGGCAACGAGGTAATTTCAGCAGCCCCCGTAATCGCTGATTTTCAATTTGAGGTATCCCAAATGTTTTCCTAAAAATCAGAAAAAGAAGTTGATATGTCGCACAAAATGCAACCCCAAGCCACATCGCACATTCTGATGATACGACCAGTGCGATTCGCATTTAATGAGCAAACCGCCGAAAGTAATGCTTTTCAGAGTGTTGAGATTGCCACTAAAACCAAAGAAGCTGCCCAACAGGAAGCCTTAGAAGAGTTTGAACACATGGTGTCGCAACTTACGGCGGCGGGCGTAGAGGTCACTGTTTATGAAGATACGCCTGAGCCTTTTACGCCCGATTCGATTTTTCCCAACAACTGGATTTCTTTTCACCAAAGCGGTAAGGTGGTACTGTATCCGATGCAAGCCCCTAACCGTCGTTTGGAGCGCCGGATGGATATTATCGAAAATCTCAAAAAGCGTTATCATGTTGAAGAAATCATTGATTTATCGTCGTTTGAGCAGGAGGGAAAATACCTCGAAGGCACGGGGAGCATGGTGCTAGACCGTCGTTATAAAATTGCCTATGCCTGTCTTTCGCCTCGCACGCATGAGGATGTGCTGGAGGCTTTTGCCCGCGAAACGGGCTACAAAATTGTGAAATTCAACGCGGTGGATGCGGGCGGAAAACCCGTATATCATACCAACGTGGTGATGTGCGTCGGCGATTCGTTTGCGGTGGTATGTTTGCAGTCGATTCAAGACCCCGACGAGCGGCTTATGGTCCGTGAAGAGCTCGAAAAAACGGGCAAACAAGTAATTGAGATTACCCTAGAACAGATGAATAGTTTTGCGGGTAATATGCTGTTGGTCAATAACAAACGCGGCGAAAAAC
>JAIXPV010000715.1 GCA_027486105.1 Runella sp.
ATAATACGCAGAATGTTTGTGCATAAGCGCCGTTCAAGCAAATTTTTAGGTGGTTTACCTTCTGAGATTTATCAAAAATGGGAAACATTTCTGTTTTACTTAAAATAAGGATTCTGAGCCTGTTTAAATTTTTATTTTAACCTCAAAGAACATTAAAGTATCTGCACTAAGAGCGTAAAGAAAAGCCTAAACCAAAACGCTGTGTACTTTGAGCTATTCTTAGAGAAGATAGTTCAAAATTTGTCGAAAAGTCCGAAAGTTTAAACAGTTTTTCTGTCGAAAAAATTGACTTACAGCAAATTGTAATAAGTATAGATAAAATAGAAATTAGAGACTATTTAAGCCTAATTCTAAAACTTTTCAGTAAATTCATAAACGGTGACCGTGATTTAGACGTTCTTTAGGAAACAAATCGACGTAAATCTTGCTCAAACGTTTATTCAATAGGTTTTGGAAGTATCGCTTCTATGTATCTGATCCTCCTATCATTACGATGGAAGGACTATATCCGCTTTTGCTTCTTTTGCTTCTTAGTATGGTTGCGCTTACTTATCATATGATTCGTATTCAATTTAAAGAAGCGGTAGATTTTTCGATGGACTGGAATTTATTTTTGAGTTGGATTCCTTTATTGGTCGCTTTTCTGGTGGATGTCACCGTAAAACGTTTCGGAAAGTTGCCCAAATGGGTGGGGTTTTGGAGCGTCATCTGGTTGGTATTTTTCCCCAATGCTCCTTATATGATTACCGATTTACTGCACATTTCGGTCAATATGGTCAGCGATTTGACTTGGCATGATATTATCATGCTTTTTTATTACGCCGAAGTTAGTCTTTTCAACGGGCTTGTTTCTTTGTATTGGATGCACCGTTGTTGGCAAAAGACCTTCACAAATACCACTGGAAACGTCTTGCTGGCTATTAGCTTGCCAATGGCGGGCTTTGGTATTTATCTAGGCCGAATTCGTCGGTGGAACAGTTGGGACATTCTTCACAACCCCAAAGAACTTTTGAGTGCGGTCTGGCAAAGTCTCACCGACCGCACTGCGTTGGTTCTTAGCCTAGAATTTGGCCTGCTTTTGAGTATGCTTTATTTGGTTTTATGGGTGTTGTTGCGCTTTCGCGTCAGACACATCAATGAGTAATTTACTTTTTTGAATCCCATTTTTCGCCAGCATTCAAAATGTTTTCTTGGTCACTGAAATCTGGATTTTGATAAATTGCAACGCCGTTGTGGTATTCAGTGACTGGCGTTTGCCCAAACCGATGACGGTGAAAAGGAAGGGCTTCTTCAGTAGAATAATGACACACGTATGATTTACGGGTTTGGTCAGGGTTGGTAATCAGCCCCCCCCCCGTGAGCCAAGGATGCGTGCCAAATCAAGACATCGCCGCGTTTGATAAGCAGGGTATCTTTGGGTAGTATTAATTCAGCACATTTTTTGTCAAGATAATCCGCAAATTCGAGCGCTGTTTTGGTCGAGCGGTTGTTGTACAGAATTCCGTTGCCAAAATTGAACTTATGTATTTTATGCGAGCCGATATAATAGTACAACGGACCAGAGTCAATTTTGATGTCTTCCAGCGGAATCCATGCGGCGGCCAAATGACTAGGAATTTTGGCCGTTACCCACGAGTAATCCTGGTGGGTGGGCTGCTGACTGCCATACATAAACGTTAGGCTTTGCATCACCACCGTATTTTGTTGGAAAACCGCATCCAAAAAGTTAACAATGGCGGGGTGAGTCATGAGTTTTTTGCCCGCCACCGATAGATTGTGAAAGTCATTTAATTTTACGTATTTTCCCTGGAGATCTTCTTTCGGGAAATCTTTGATGTGGCGTTCGCGGATGGGGTCAAACTTTGGAAGGTCGATGCGCGCCCACATTTTGTATTTTTCGGGATGCTCCACCAATTCTTCAACATCTGACCAAAACAAATCCAATAATTCAGACTATATTGATTGTTCTAAAATAACGTACCCATTTTTTTGCCAAAACTTCAGCTTTTCGGCCAAATTGTATGAAACGTCAAGTTTGGGCTGATATTTTTTTACAAATTCATCGACGTCTGCCTCAGGCCGATCAATCCATGGAAGGGTTTCTTCATCAAATTCGGTTTGCGGAAATAATTGTTCTTTGGTAGCAATGACCTTTTGTTTTAGTGTAGTCAATAATCCCATGGCATAGAGTAAAGTTAAATGATTGTTTCCCAAATATATCAGGATTCAAAGGGATTATCAAAACCTTCCTTTCAACAAATAAGTATCTGTACATGCATATAAGGATGAATAGATGTTAAAATGAGGTCGATTGGTCTCAATGCATTTTTCGAGACGAAGCACTGGGGTATGCTCGGCCACGCGCATTATTTCTGTTAATGGCGCTTGGGCGGCGGTTGCCCAAACCTTTTCTTCTCCGCCTTTTACGATAATATTGTACCGACTCCGAAAGACGCCAAAAAGAGAGCGGTTTTCTAGTTTTTGTTTATGAAAATCGGGAACATCAGCCGCTGGAAAGGCCAGTCTTTCAAAGAAAATCACTTCTTTATTGACCAAACGTAAGCGTTCAAAATAATAAAAAGGCTCATTGGGATGGGTAGGGGCAAACAGAAAATCAGTAGGAAAAGGCATCAATTGAGGTTTTTTCAGAATTTCGGTTCGGATGTCTTCTTCCTTGAGTTCTTTGTGCAAAAGGTTGGGATAATGCGCCTGAATGGAAAGCATCCCCAAACCTACTGGAAGGGGTTGAACTATGCTGCCCTTTCCTTGGTATTTCTTGATAAATCCTTCTTCGGCCAACATCGAAAGTGCCTGACGGATAGTGGGTTGAGTAAGATTGTAGGTTTGTTGAAGTTCTTTTTCAGAAGGCAACAAACTCCCGATTTCATATACGCCTTTAATAAGTTGCTGACGTAATGTTTCGTACAAATGTTGATAATGAGGAAGGCGGGCAGGTACTTCAGACATTGACAGACGGTTTTTTTAATAAGGCAAAAATAGCGCCTCTTTTTTGAATATTTTTCTTAACATTGCATCATGCAACCAATTGTTCCGATACACTATTTCCTTATCGTTGCGGCGGCATTGTTCAGCATTGGACTTGCGGTCATGATTACCAAACGAAATGCCATCGCGGTGCTGATTGGCGTTGAATTAATCTTAAATGCCGTCAATCTCAATTTAGTGGCTTTTTCGCAATATGACCCTTTACGGCTTGAAGGCCAACTCTTTGCCTTGTTTATAATGGTTGTTGCCGCCGCCGAATCGGCCGTTGCTTTGGCTATTATTCTGAAAGTGTACCGACATTATCAAACTACTGATTTAGATAAAATCAGTTCGATGAAAAAATAAATGTATTGTATGCTATTACGTGGATTTTTACGTTTTTAGGTAAGTAAACCTACACCGCTTCTTTATCAATTCAAGTGGTTTAACACACTAACAGGATGAATCGCATTGGCCTGATTTTATTTTTTTTAATTGCTGTAGCCACTTTTAGTGAGGCACAGCAAACATCTAAAACCAAAAAACGCAAAGGAGATGCTCAAACGACTGCCGCCGCCAGCGGGGTAGACGACGTCACCATCTTAGGAATTAAAAGTAAATTTTTGGGCAAGGATACCAACTCGGTCGCTATTTTTATGCGGGTTGATTTAAGTAAACCCAATAATATTCCCGTGCGCTGGAAAGATTTTACGGATAAATTTACCCTCAACTATGTGCTGTATCCTGATTTTGCGTCTCGCGAGCGACTAGCTTACGGAAATATCCCTCTCAATGAGCAGAATGTGGTGCAGCTCAGTGCAACCAAATTTATGATTCGGTTTGACGTCAAAAGGCCAGCAAATCACGCTACGGCCGTTATGTTGGCCGAAATATCGGAGATTGGAACGACCAAAAAAGTGCTCAACGATTTGGCGGTTCGGTTCAACGCCCCCAAACTCAGCGACCGCTTTGCGTTGTTTGAGCGAACAGGTCAAGTTGTGATGCTCCAAAATTACGTCAACGTCAACGACACCTTACTCATCAAAGACATCAAAAAGACCGTAAAGCCGCTGTACGTCATGCGCTACAAGCATGATTTCGAGGCCGCATCGTCACCCATGAACACTACGCCGCGCAACGCACCTCGTACATTGGGGGTTGATACAACTTTCATCATAAGTACCAGTACACCGCTTACGTTTAAAGAGGAAGGCCTGTATTATATGACTGAAGACACCACCGACGCCACAGGTATTGGGTTGGTGGTAGGAAACAAACGTTTTCCTAAAATGACCCGCCCTGCTGAGTTGGTACGGCCCGTGATGTATATAAGTCAGAATCAGGAAATTAACGAGCTTTTAGGAACAAAAGACGCTAAAAAATCGCTGGACCGATACTGGCTTTCGTTGATGAATGGCAATACCGATTTAGCAAAGCGAACCATAAGCGTATTTTACAACCGCGTGGAAGAAGCCAATCGACTTTTTACTACGTATAAAGAGGGTTGGAAAACAGACAAAGGAATGATTTTTATTGTAATGGGACCTCCCGACCGCGTGCAGCGTAGCAAAGACCGCGAGGTGTGGGTGTATTCGCAGCGGGCCAATTTTTCAGAAATTAACTTCACTTTTAATCGTCGAGCCAATCAATTTGTGGAAGACCACTACGAACTCCAACGTTATGTAGAATACCAGCCCATTTGGTATCCGATGGTGGAGGCTTGGCGTACCGGGGCTGTGAGGGATTAAGTAGGCTTTGTAGTTTTAAATTTTCTTCTATTTGCATGTCCTAGTTTCAAGATTTTAGTCTTGTCCGTGATTCCCTGTATCTGTGTTGGTGACTTTCGCTTGGTGGGTTACTTCATTCAGGCTCTATTTTTTTGTATGGGGCATCAGTATTCTAAAAATATCGGTTTCTAAAACTTCACAGATTTGCTCCAGCCTGTCGAGACTCAGATGGGTTGTCCCATTTTCTATTTTACGGTAGGCTTCAAGGCTGATGTCTAAATGATGTGCCATATCTTCACGCGAGAGCTTTTTCTCCTTGCGAAGCCTTCCAATATTAAAGTTGGCTAAGTTTTGTAAGGTTGACATGGGTCTAAAATGTTAGATATAATTGGCATTACATTAGACTTACAATGCAAACACTTGTCACTACGTATAAATACGTGTTTTACTAAATATTTATACTCTATGTATTGTGCCTAATTAATTAGAACCTCCGTTTTAATGCGAAAAATCTATTACTTTCTTTATAAAATACAACTAAAAGTGGTAGTTTTTTAAAAACAGGTTTTAGAGATTTGTGCCAACCAATGCAGCTCATGCGCGGCCGAGCTATGAAAGGCACTGTTGCTAAAGACCATATAGTTTTATAGGGGAAATTTCCCTCACTATTAAAAGCAGATGGTTAAAGGGTTAGGATAACGAATCTTGCCCTTTAACCACTCAAATAACCCTAAACTTTCATGAAAACAATCACCGTATTATTTTCTTTGTTTTGTGTATTTCAAACTGTACCGCCAAAAGCGTACAAGGTGAGTTATAGTCTTGTTTATCAGCCCGATTCAACCAATAGTAAGCGCGTTGGCGCTGAGACTTTCTTTCTTTATCTGAACAAAGGAGAGTCGTCAATATTTGGGTCGGAAGGTCGTTTCAAAAGTGACTCCATTAGGGATTTGGTGAATAAAGGTGTTCTGCCTCAAA
>JAIXPV010000434.1 GCA_027486105.1 Runella sp.
AAAAGCACAGCATTTCCCAAATGATTGACTTCAACGGCAAGATGAAAGAACTCACCGCCGACGTCCTCAATCAATGGGAATACCTCAAACACTGGACCTTTGAGGGCGCACGGAAGAAATACAAAGAGATTACGCCCGAAATTGAAGAACGCCTCAATTTTGAGTTGAATACCATCAAAAACATGGGTTTCCCTGGCTACTTCCTCATCGTGGCCGACTTCATTCAGGCGGGCCGCGATATGGGCGTGCTCATCGGTCCTGGGCGTGGCTCGGCGGCAGGGAGCGCCGTGGCCTACGCAATTGGAATTACCAACATCGACCCTATCAAGTACGACCTGCTGTTTGAGCGTTTTCTCAATCCTGACCGTATCTCCATGCCCGATATTGATACGGACTTCGACGACGAAGGCCGCCAGAAAGTGATTGATTATGTGGTGCAGAAATACGGTAAAAATCAGGTGGCGCAAATTATTACGTACGGTACCATGGCCGCCAAATCGTCGATCAAAGACGTGGCGCGGGTCATGGACCTGCCGCTGGCCGAAGCCAACGCCGTGGTGAAGTTGGTGCCCGATAAGCCAACTTACAACATGAACCTGAACAAGGTTTTCAACGTACCTATCGAAAAAATGGCGGAAGTCATTTCGCCCGACGAGGTCGAAAACCTAAAAAAGCTGCGCGAAATGGTCAAAGGCAACGACCTCACGGCCCGAGTATTGAAAGAAGCGCAAAAACTGGAAGGCACCGTCCGCAACGTGGGTATCCACGCGGCGGGTATCATCATTGCCCCCGAAGATTTGACCAACTTGATTCCCGTCAGTACATCAAAAGAATCAGAGTTGTTGATTACACAATACGAAGGAAAAATCATTGAGGATGCGGGCGTTATCAAGATGGACTTTTTGGGTTTGCGCAACCTCACCATCATCAAAGAAGCCCTCCGCATGATTGAGGCCAACCACGGCGTCAAAATCGACATTGACTACATCCCTCTCGACGACCCCAAAGTCTTTGAACTCTTCCAACGCGGTGATACCAACGCCGTGTTTCAGTTTGAATCCGACGGAATGAAAAAGTACATGCGCGAGCTGAAACCCGACCGTTTTGAAGACCTCATCGCCATGAACGCCCTCTATCGTCCTGGCCCGATTGCCTATATACCCAATTACATCAACCGTAAGCATGGGCGTGAAAAAGTCGAATATGACCTTCCCGAAATGGAAGAGTATTTGGCAGATACGTACGGGATATCGACATATCAAGAACAGATCATGCTTCTCTCGCAAAAGCTAGCCAATTTTACAAAAGGCGACGCCGACGTGTTGCGGAAAGCAATGGGTAAAAAGCAAATTGAGGTCTTGAACAAAATGAAGAGTAAGTTTGTGGAAGGCGGTAAGAAAAATGGCCTCGACGAAAAGAAACTCGACAAAGTTTGGACCGACTGGGAGGCCTTTGCATCGTATGCCTTCAACAAATCGCACTCGACCTGCTACGCGTTTGTGGCTTACCAAACAGCCTACCTCAAATCGCACTATCCGTCGGAATACATGGCGGCGGTAATGACGAGTTCGTTGGGCAACATCGAAAAGCTTACCTTCTTTTTGGAGGAATGTAAGGCCATCGGCTTGTCGGTTCTTGGTCCCGACGTCAACGAATCGGAACGCCGCTTTGGCGTCAACAAACGCGGCGAGATTCGCTTCGGGCTAGGAGGCATCAAAGGCACAGGCGACGCCGCCGTGGAAAGCATCATCGAAGAGCGTGACAAAAACGGCCCATACAAAGATATTTATGATTTTATGACCCGCGTCAACTTGCGGACGGTCAACAAGAAAACCATCGAATCGTTGGCCTATGCTGGGGCGTTTGATTTGTTTGAGGACTTCCACCGCGCGCAGTATTTTACAACGATAGACGGTGAGCAGCAAAACCTCATCGAAAAACTCATCCGCTACGCCAACGCCGTACAGGCCGAAAAATCCAACGCCCAGGCTTCACTTTTTGGCGGATTTGGCGGCGGTAGGTCCGACATTGCACGGCCCAAAGCGCCCAACGTGGAACCATGGGGTGATATTGAGCGACTGCGTTTTGAGAAATACGTGGTAGGCTTCTACATCTCCGGCCACCCGCTTGATATGTTCAGACTTGAACTCGACAACTTCTGTACCTGCACCCTCGACCGCGTGATGGCCACCTCCGAATTTGTCGAAGCAAGCGACGAGGAAATCACCGAAACCACTGGCCCCGTCAACGTCGAAATCGGCGGAAAACCGCTGCTGTTTGGCAAGGACATAACCGTGGCAGGTATCGTGAGCAGTTTTCAGATTCGGACCACCAAAACAGGAAATCCGTTTTGTATCTTCAAACTGGAAGACTACGCCGGCTCGATGGAAATGGCGCTTTTTGGCGAAGATTTCGTGAAGTTTTCGGCCTACATCCAAACAGGCCACTTCCTGTTTGTGAAAGGTAAAATCCAAAACCGCTGGAAGTCAGAAGACCAATACGAGTTTAAAATCAGCTTGATGCAGCTGCTGAGCGAAGTGCGCGAAAAACTCACCAAAGAGATTCGGTTGCAGTTGGATCTAGACCTGCTCGACGGGGTGTTGGTGGCCAAGCTCAACGATGCCGTGCAGGCGCATCCTGGCAACTGCTCGCTGTCGGTTTCGGTGTTGGACAACCTCACCCGCACGGAGATAAAACTCCAGTCCCGCACCCACCGCGTAGCCCCCACCAACGCTTTTTTCAAACTACTAGAAAGCATGGGCGGAGTGAAGTTTTCGGTGAATTGATAAATTATCTTTAACTTTAATTATTGCCAATCAAATGTCAGAGATATTCAGATTTATGGGAATTCGTTTCTTCTTTTTTAGCAACGAGCACCTGCCCATTCACATTCATGTTAAGAATAGCGATGGAACAGCAAAATTCCCATTAAACCTGTAAAATTGGTGGAAAACAAGGGCATGAAAAACTAAAGATTTAAAGATTGCAGAGGGGTTAATTGAAGAAAACGAAGATTTAATCGAACTACGTTGGAATGATTATTTTGAATAAAAACAAAATACGGGTATGGAAATCAAAGCAAAAAAAATATGGTTCGATGATTCACGAATCTTTGCAGAATTGAACGATGGTAGAATGATAGGAATGCCATTAACGTGGTTTCCTCGTTTAGAACATGCTACTGAGCAACAAAGAAACAATTATGAACTTTGGAACGACGGTGCGTGGATTCATTGGGAGGAACTAGATGAAGACTTATCAGCGGAAGGGTTTTTAAGTTTTAGCAAAGGCCCCATCTACAAAACAGCGTAATATACCCCCACCAACGCTTTTTTCAAACTACTAGAAAGCATGGGCGGAGTGAAGTTTTCGGTGAATTGAGAATAATTTTAACAAAAATTACACCACCACCAATGACATTCTCTCAAGATTTATAGAACAATGCATGCCGACAATTTATTAAAACAGGTAAGTTTCATCAAAGAGATAGACAAGTTGAAATACATTCAACGTAAAACTAAATTATTCAACAGCGACAGGCCCGAAAATGACGCCGAACACAGTTGGCATTTAGCAATGATGGCAATTGTACTGGCCGAACATTCAGATAAACCCATTGACGTGCTGAAAGTTGTAAAAATGGTTTTAATTCACGACATCGTTGAAATTGACGCAGGCGACACCTTTATTTACGACGCTCAAAAAAACCATACAAATACCGACGAAGAACTTATTGCCGCAAAACGAATATTTGGGCTTTTGCCCGAGAAACAAGCCGAAGAATTTATTGCCATTTGGAAAGAATTTGAAGAAGGGATGACCGACGAAGCAAAGTTTGCCAAAGCAATGGACCGATTTGAACCGTTGCTGCAAAACACCT
>JAIXPV010000213.1 GCA_027486105.1 Runella sp.
ATGCACTACGCGACCCACTGCGTAGGTCCAGTAGCAGGTTTGCTGCGGTTGGAAGCCGAATATGTTTCGTGTTTCGGTTCGGGGACAATTCGCGAAGAATTGGCCAAAATTCATAACTCACCGTTTGCCGTAGAATCAGCCCATATCAAGTTCAAAGACAGCGATTTGAGCGCATACGTATACCGTTCGTTGTTTGATGTAGCCCGTCAATACCGCGAAAGCTTTGAGGTGTACGGTTCTAAAAAATCTTTTGAATGGCCCCTCATCGAAGGTGAAGAAGCCGTGATTCATACCGCCAAAAAAGAAGAACACGAGATTCCAGAACGCGTAGCTACGCCTGATTATGCCCATCTGTTGCCCGAAGAAATTCAGGCGTTTACCACGAGAGGCGTGTATGATATCGAAGAAAACACGCACCTTTCGTTTACCCAAGGAGCGGGCCATGGCGGCTCACACCCGCACTTAGCCCATGAATTTTTGACGGCTTTGGTCGAAGACCGTGACCCATTCCCCAATGCAGCGCAATCGGCCAACTGGACGTCGGTAGGGATTTTGGCGCATGAATCCGCCATGCAAGGTGGCAAAATTATGTATTTGCCTGATTTTAATGCGTAACTTCGAAATCATCTGAATGAACCATACAATGAAACGTCTCTTACCCATTGTTTTACTCGCGATTTTGACGTGGCAATGCGCTACGCAAAAACCAAACGTCGGCAAGGACTCGGCGCCTGCCGTTTCAAACCTTGCCGACGTTAAACCTCGCCGCCTAGAAATTTTGTTTCTGGGCGACAATGGCCACCATCGCCCCATTGAGCGTGTGCCCGCCATCATGTCTGCGCTGGGAAGCAAGGGCATCAACTTTACCTATTCTGACCAACTGGACGACCTCAACCCGACCAATTTGGCCAAGTATGACGGAGTATTGCTGTATGCCAACTGGGATACCATCAGCAAACCTCAGGAGCGTGCATTGGTAGACTTCATTGCGAGCGGTAAAGGGTTTATTCCTGTTCACTGCGCCTCGTATTGTTTTCGCAATTCGGATGAATTGGTCAAAATCATGGGCGGTCAGTTTTGGCGGCACACATGGGATACCATTCGCCCAGTGTGGACCAACCCCAACCACCCTGCTATCATGGGTGTGAAGCAGTTCAAAACCCTAGACGAAACCTATCTGCACAGCAAACTACAACCCGACAATCTGGTACTGACCGAGCGCGAGATTCAGCCCGACCAGTACAAGGATAAGCCCAATACTAAAACGGAACCGTACACATGGGTACGCACGCACGGAAAAGGCCGCATTTTCTACACGGCTTATGGTCACGACGACCGCACTTGGAGCCAGCCAGAATTTATGAAAATGCTCGAAAAAGGAATTCGTTGGGCCGTGGGTGACCAAGCCGTCAAAAACCTAGATGCACTCGACCCGTTGCCGTTTACGTACAAAGAAGCCAAACTTCCTAACTACGAAAAACGCCCTGGGCCCCAACTACAGCAAAATGCCGTTACGCCTGAGCAATCGATGAAACACATTCAGGTTCCCGCCGATTTTACCTTAGAGTTGTTTGCGGCAGAGCCTAACGTAATGCACCCCATCGCTATGAGTTGGGACGAGCGGGGACGTTTATACGTTTTGATTACCAAAGATTATCCCAACGAACGTAAAGATACAGGTGGCACTGATTATATCCTGATTTGCGAAGACACCGACAAAGACGGTAAAGCGGATAAATTCACACGTTTTGCGGAAGGCTTAAGCATTCCAACAGGCATGGTATTTGCCAATGGCGGGCTCATCGTCAGCCAAGCCCCGCACATGCTTTTCCTGAAAGATACCAACGGTGACGACAAAGCCGACGAAAAGAAAATTCTTTTCTCGGGCTTTGGCACAGGCGATACCCACGCGGGCCCGAGCAACCTACACTATGGTTTTGATAACTGGATCTGGGGATGTGTGGGCTATTCGGGATTTGAAGGAAAACTCAAAGACAATGCCGACAGTCTGAAATTCGGACAGGCATTTTTCCGCTTTAAACCTGACGGTTCTAAAATGGAGTGGATGACCAGTACTTCTAACAACACCTGGGGAATGGCTTTCAACGAAGCAGGAGATGTGTTTGGCTCCACAGCCAACAACTCACACGGCTGGTACATGGCCATCCCGCACCGTTATTTTACAGGCAATGTAGGCATGGGCCGCGACAATGGTAGCCGAGGGACCGATACCCACAAAGATATGAAGCCCATTACGCCACGGATTCGTCAAGTGGACGTTTTTGGGGGCTTTACTGCCGCCGCAGGGCATAATTTTTATACCGCACGGGCTTTCCCCAAGAAATACTGGAACCAAATTGCCTTCGTAGCAGAGCCTACTGGGCACGTACTGCACCAAAACCAAATGGTAAAAAAAGGTACTGATTACGAAGACAAAGAAGCCTTCAACCTCATGGCGGGTGCCGACGAGTGGTTTTCGCCCGTTTTTGCCGAAGTTGGTCCCGACGGTGCAGTTTGGGTGGCCGACTGGTACAGCTTTATTATCCAACATAACCCTACTCCACAGGGCTTTGGCAATGGCAAGGGAAATGCGTATGACACCGATCTTCGCGATTACACCCACGGACGTATTTACCGAGTAGGCTACAAACAAGCGCCTGCGTACACCCCAATTTCATTGAGCAAAGACCGCCCAGCAGAATTGGTGGCGGCCCTGAAAAACACCAATATGTTTTGGCGAAATCACGCCCAGCGAATGTTGGTGGAAAGAGGCAACAAAGATGTTGTACCACAACTGATTGCGTTGGTCAATGATACATCTGTTGACGAAATTGGCCTCAATCCTGCCGCAATTCATGCACTTTGGACATTAGAGGGTTTGGGGGCCATGAATGATGAAAGTGTTTTGAAAGCCGTTACCGCTACTTTAAAACACCCAAGTGCAGCCGTTCGCAAGAATGCAGTGCAAATACTGCCTCCTACGGCCGCTACTGCACAAACGCTGTTGGCCAATAATACCCTGAACGACAAAGAACCGCTCGTGGTGCTGAATTCTCTTTTGAAATTTAGCGAAACAGCACTAACTCCCGAAGCTGAAAAAACCATTTTGGCTCGTTTCGAAAGCTCAAATGAAGCCGATGACCGTTGGCTTCCAGATGCATTCTCGATTATCCTGAACGCACACGGTGGAAAATTAATGAAAACGTACTTAGCTAAGCGTACGGTTGGAATGAAAGCAGAGGTCGCACCGTCGCACGGTAAGACATCAGCACCCATGCACCATGACCACAGTGCCATGCACGGGCCCAATGCCGCCCCACCGCAAGCATCAACTACCAATCATACTGCACACGCCGCCACCAAGCCCGACTTAGCCATCACCAACATTACTACCACTCCCGCGCAGCCTTTTGTAAGGGAGTATGCCGCCGTCGCGATAGAAGTCACCAACAAAGGCGCTGCCATTCCGAAAGAAATAGTACCCGTGGTGAAAGTTCAAATTGAAGGCTTAGGGCTCAAAATCAACACGGTGAGCTACCAACTGAAAAATGGCATCGGCGCGGGTGAAACCATTCAATTGGTCGAAAATAACAACGGCCCTTGGGTAGGTCGGTTTGGATTTACGGCCGAACAAGCGGGAAAGTTGCGCATTAGCGCCAGCATCGACCCCGACAACCTGATTGCCGAAGAAGATGATGTAAAAAACAATTCGTTTGCCAAAACCTTTGAAGTAAAACGCCCCGCCAAACTTTCTGACTTTGCGTTGGAGCGTGCCGCCCGGAGCTATGCTTCTTCTATGACGGTAAGTCCTGATTCGGTGATTGGGTTGATTGTCAGAGCCAATACACTAGACAGCGACGCACGTTATGCGGTGTTGAAAGGAATCGTAAACGGCTGGAATCCACGTCGCAAAGTGACAACCAACGATGCCAACAAAATGCTGTTGGTAAGCACCAAAGAAACCATTTCGGAAGATTTGAAATCCAAATTCACGGGCATTGTGGAGTCTTTCGGTGCCAATGCCTTGGTTCCTGTTGACCCGAATTTGCAGGTCATCAAAATCAAATCGATCAAAGAGGCGATGAAGTTTGATGTCAAAGAGTTTACGGTTATTGCAGGCAAACCCGTTGAATTGGTTTTTGAAAACCCCGATGCAATGCAGCACAACTTGGTGATTATCAAACCAAAATCAACGGATATCGTAGGAAATGCGGCTGACAAGATGATTACGCAAAAAGACGCGGCTGAGAAAAACTACGTTCCCAATCTGCCGCAGGTAATCGCATTCACGCCGTTGGTCAACCCCGACCAAACCTATCGCCTTACCTTCACTGCTCCGACCGAACCGGGCAATTACCCATACATTTGTACGTTCCCGGGCCACTGGCGCCTGATGAGCGGAGTGATGAAAGTCGTGAAAGAAGAAGTGAAGACGACGAGTAAGTAATCAAACCTATAGAATTGTAAAAAGCAGCGCTGCAATATTTGCGGCGCTGCTTTTTTGTAACCTTACACTTTTATAATAATTCCCTTCTTATACATCACGTACAGAATCACAAACCAAATCGTGATAAACGTGAGCGCACCCGCCAAAGAGGCATTGTAGGGGTTGTCGAACCAAACACTTATCAGATTCTTCTGCATCCAAATCTGCGAACCGACTGGCCCTTCGGGCGTATTGATTTTGATAAGTGGCAAGGTACGGGGAATAATCCCTGACAGAAAAAAGACCGTAATCGCATTGACACCGAAGGCCACGAAAGGGGCCGTCCAGCGGCGATAACCCTGTACATCAATCAGCCAATAACAGGCCGCTAAAACCACCATTGCCCAACCACCCGCATACAGCACAAATGAGCTCGTCCATAGAGACTTGTTGATGGGGAAAAACTCGTTCCAAATCAGCCCGCCAATGATGAGCGCATTGCCCGAAAAAAACAGCCACGCCATTTTTTCGGCATCGGTTCGTTTAGTTCGCAACCATTGTCCCGTCAACACCCCCAACATACCAGTACCCATGGCGGGGATGGTACTGAAAATCCCTTCGGGGTCCCATACTTTTGCCGACCGCCACAAATGTGCCGTGGTCAGCAGATTGCGGTCTACCCACGCGCCCAAATTAGTAGCAGGCTCCAAATTGGCGTATCCTACACCTGGCACTGGCACCAAAGTCATCAATAACCAGTAAGAAATAAGTAGTATAATAGTGGTAACAATTTGCGTGTTGCGCGATGTTTTGATAAAAACCAACGAACAAACCAAATACACAAGGGCAATTCGCTGCAAAACCCCGGGGATACGCACGTTGGCAAAATCAAACTTGGGATACAAATTCAGAAACAACCCCAACCCAAACAAAATAGCACTGCGCTTGATGATTTTAGGGATAGATGGCGTGGTCTTGGCCATAGCGAAGGAAATCGATACCCCCACGATAAACAGAAAAAATGGAAAAATGAGGTCGGTCGGTGTACATCCGTGCCAATGAGCATGAAGTAAAGGCGAATAGACGTGTTCCCAGTCGCTAGGGTTATTAACCAAAATCATAGCCGCGACGGTAATGCCGCGAAATACATCCAAAGAAAGTAAGCGGTTTTGCATAGTTTGATGACTGAAAGGGGGTTGACTATGCAAGTTAAACAAAATTATCAGTTGAGATTGCCGCCCGGCTTTAAGCCACTGGGCACGCGTTGGGGTACCGAACGGTCAAATTGGTCGTCATTGAGGGTATTCAGAAACTCTACAATCAACGAAATATCTTTGAAATCTACTTTGAGATTTTCAACAATCGGATCGAGTTGTTCTTTTGTTACCTTAGGGTTACGGATTTTATCCCCTGCCAAATCTTCGTAAAATTCGAGCACATGTTCCAGTGTTTTGAGCGTACCGCTGTGCATATACGGCGCCGTGTAGCGCAAATTCCGCAAGCTTGGCGTCCTGAATTTGTATTGATTGTCGACCCCAGCGTCCGACTGTGGTAGTTTTTCGTTGTCAGCCACGCCCAATGCGTGCAATTGATAATCCGATAGCATCGGCCCATTATGACACTTGGCACATCCCGATTTCAAAAATGCCTGCATTCCATCCACTTCATTGATAGAAAGCGCATTTTTATCGCCCCGCAAATATTGGTCAAAACGAGAATTACCACCCACCAACGTACGCTCATAAGCGGCAATGGCTTTAGCCATATTTTCTACCGTAATGGGTGATTCCATCGGGAAAGCCCCCCGAAAAAGCGCTTGGTATTCTTTGTTTTTTCTCAACCGATTCACCACACTGTCAAGGGCTACTTCCGAAGCATACTGATGCCCGCGCATCTCTTCCAAGGCTTTGATAGGCTCCAACGCTTGATTTTCAAGACTTTTGACGCGAACGTCCCAAAACATGGGGGCATTAGACGGGTTGTTGGTCGTGGTGAGCGTAACCCCATTAAAGGCCGCATTCAGAATGGTTTGAGAATTTCGTTTAACGAAAGGAATATCATTCGGAACGTTAAACGTTCGTTTACTGCCCATACCGCGCCCGTTTGCCCCAATGGAGAGTTCAAGGCTTTCGGCAAATCCAAACTCTGGATGGTGACAGGTAGCACAGGCAACGTCTCTATGACCAGATAAAATAGGATCAAAAAACAGCAAACGTCCAAGGGCCACTTTCTCGTCTGACGGAGCATTGTCGGCAGGAAAAGGCACTTCGTTGGGCAAGGAAGCCAATTTACTTATATCGTCCTGCTCCACCGTTTTCTTTTGAGTCTGTTCTTCTCTACAGCCCCAAACCACTACCATCATCCATAAAGCCACCGCCATACATGGACGCAAAGCCCGTTTATTCATACATTTATACCTGATTTTGGAAGGCAAGGGTACAAAGATACTCAGTATCAGGCAATGACTTGTGTCACTCTACCTTATAGGTCACAAAAATAATTTTTTTCCCATCGGGCGACCAGCATGGTACATTTAACGTACCTTGCCCACCCACAAAAGTATCTGTCAAGTCTTTGACTTGTTTTGTTTTAAGATTCAACAAACGCAATTTTACTTCTTTTCCAATCGGATGTTTTCCTTTTTGGTCTTCCAAATAAGACATATATACCAACCATTTACCGTCAGGGCTGGGGTGTGCAAACCAGTTATCAAATTCATCATCGGTGAGTCGTTCTTGGTCAGTTCCGTCGGGTTTCATCCGGAAGAGCTGCATCCGGCCCGTACGATTAGAGTTAAAGTAAATAAATTTGGAATCATGAGCGTATTCAGGCCCCTCATCCAATCCCGTGGTGCTGGTCAACCGAATCTCATCGCCTCCTGCGGTTGGCAATTTATATATATCCCATTCGCCGTTGCGCTGGGCAGAGTACAGTATATTTTTTCCTGAACGGCTCACACCGTGCCAAAAAGAAGGGGCTTTTTCGGTCAATAAAAGCGGTGTTCCGCCTTCGATAGGGACTTTAAAAATGCGGGAATTGTTGTTAATACCCGCCCGAACATCGTTATAACTGAAGAAAATGCTTTTACCATCGTAGCTGATGCCGTGCGCATTGTTGCAACGATTGGCAAATTCCGTGTCAACTACACCCAAAGATTCACCTTTTAGGGATATTTTCTCTAGCAAACCTTTACTATTAATGATAAAGTACTTTCCATCCCTCGACCAATTGGGCGATTCTAACAGATAACCAGCGGTCAAAATCACCTGTCTTTTGCCACTCCTAACGTCCATCACTTCTACATTACTTTTTATTTTTCTGGTAACGGGCGCTTGAGAAAAAGCGAGTTGTGCACTTAAAAGGCTAATTAATACAATGTATTTTTTCATAAGGGGCGATATTAAACAGCGTATATCTCGAACAGTAGCATAAACTTTGCCAAAAGCAAAAAATTCAGATTTTGGCTCAATATTAACCACAAAAAATGAGAGAATTTAAGTAATCAAATCTACTTAAACTCTCTCATTTTTTATCCTTTTCGTGCTTTAATTAACGCATAACAAAGATTTTCTCCGCAAACGTCCCTTTTCTATTCTGTCTTATGCAGTCTCTACGGTATCCCATTTGCAGTCGTATTTTAGGGAAACCAACCCGTTTTCATATACTTTTGAATCGGTCAATGTGAGCCATCTTCGTTCTTTTAAACTACTAAAAAGCGGCTTTCCTGCCCCCAAAATAATAGGGTGAATGGATAGCCATATCTCATCTACCAGACCCAGATTCATGAGGGTGTTGGTAAGCTCGGCGCCCCCAAAAAGCCAAATATCTTTACCTTTTGGGTTTTTGATTGCTTTAACCCTCGCTTCAATATCACCGCTAATGAGCGTTTTTTTGGGGCTTATATCGGCATCGGTGAGGGTTGTTGAAAAAATATATTCCCTCATTTTAGGGAGCCAGCTCTCCTGCCCATCCTCCGCCAAGGCCATTTCGTAGGTTTTACGGCCCACAAAAATGGTATCTACGCGCGTAAAAAATTCATTTAATCCATAATCCTGATCGGTAAAGCACCAGTCGTATTCACCATTGGGGCCTTCAATGTAGCCGTCTAAGCTTACGGCTAGGCCCAACACAATTTTTCTCATAGTTATCGGATTGTTTCTACTTACCTTTTTCGCTTTGGTTTTTCTATAACGATATTGTTATACGCAGTGCCGAGTGCTTCCACAAACGCACTCTTTCTGACGCTGTTGAGGTCAACATGCGTCCAACCATACACTCCCCATTTGTTGGGGACGGGATAAAATGACGTGTCTTCGCAGTAAATTACCTGTTGTTCGGGCGTTAGTTTCAAGGTTACCCACTTATTCTCAATGTTGAAAGTAGCAAAAATTTTACCGTTGATTTTATAGGCAGGTTTGTCAAAATGAGGCACCTCCACTGCGTTGGGCATCGAAGATAAAATCTCGTGGGCTTGTTCTAAATCAACCATAGCATAAACAATAAGCTCTCAAAAGGAATACGCAGCAACGAAATTACTTCATATATGGAGATTTACTTCTCTAAGTCGCGGAAATACCGCAAGGTCTCGCCATAATTCAACCCCATCAACATGCCCTTGATCATCATCGAAATACGCTTGGTTTTGGTTTCGATTGTCTTGGCCGACTCAATCCATTTGCTGTAGTAATTTTGGTGGCTAGTAGGCAAGCTGTTGAAGTACGCCAATGCTTTGGGTTCATCTTCCA
>JAIXPV010000103.1 GCA_027486105.1 Runella sp.
AGCAGCCGAAAGACCACCACACCCAGCACCGACAGCGCTAAGGCAGTAATAAGAACAGCCACAGGCCGATGCAGGAGAAAGCGCGTCATTGGTTGTTTTCTCCTTTCCGATTAATCATTTTAATCCTATTTCGCCAAGAGTGCTTCAGTAATTCGGGCATTCAATTCATTGGCTTTTATCGTTTTGCCGAACTACTCGCGGCACGTAACATAGATAGCGGAAATATCATCATTTTTTGCTAAAACAGCATAACGGTCTCCAAAAAGATAGATATGACGGGCCGCGCCACCCTTAGAAAACTGACGTCCAATGCGATACTCATACGAAGTTTGAGGTAAAGCACTGCCCGCATCAGATGCCTCATTTACTTTAGTGACCAACACCGCCAAATATTTGGAGGGGACCATTATTGCAAGATTTTCTATATCTATCCAGCCTGTCTTGGAAGCAGTGAAGGAAATCGGGCGGGAGATCAAAGGGACCAGCTGATGCTTAGGATATAATTTGTAATCAGTACCTATTTCATCAAGTGAAAATACAGTTAGTACGTAGTTGCTCCGCCGGGATTCACTGATAAAAACCGAAATCGTTTCAATCGTTCCCTTGCGTTTTTGGGTCGAAAAAACCGTTCCTACCCCCGCCCCCGATTGACTGGCCTTCACAAAATAGTAGTCGGTCGGCGAATGTTTCAACATCTCCGCTTGGGGGTTGCCCAAAAGAAACACTTTGCCGGAGGACTTCCGCACCGTTATTTCTGGCAATACCAGAGGGCGTTCCTAGAGCCGGATTGTCAAAGGTTGGGCAGGTTCATCTTTCTTCAACGTGAAGGTAGTGTCGGCGTACCCCAAAGCCGACACTATCATTTTCTGACCGACGGCAAGTGTCCCTACATTTAGGGCGAAAGCCCCTGCTTCATTGGCAATGGCCCCCACTTTTGCATCCGTCATGCTCAAAAGAGTGGCATAAGGAATACCCTCCCCTTTGGCATTAAGTACTTTACCTCTTACCACCGGCGTTTGGGCATTCCCAGCCAAAAAAGCACCCATTAAAAGCAAAAGTGACCACCTTTTCATTGAGCAAGACGATAGTTTAACAATAAAATACTATTAGCCTCTGTACCGACCGGTATTTTACGCAAAATATCCGAGCGATTCCACCAAATCAACCATTATTTTCAAAAAAATATCCGAGAAATTATCGGCTTATATACCTTTTTGGGAAAACAAGGATAGTGGACAATAATAGCAATATAAGGTTTACAATAAAGTGATTATCTAAAGTTAATTGAGAAAATATTCCTCCACAAGGGCATAAACTTTCTTCCCAAATATATATTTTGCAATAAATGTAAATGGTAAAAATTAACATCAAAATAAATGAATTCCAATAAGCTATTTTTTTTAACTTATCAAAAAGGAACATCAATGAAGTCGATATCTCTATAAAAGGGATTAGATAAGTACCCCACTCTAAATGAAAGTCAGTAACAAGGTCTAACTTATTATATTTTTCCACCCAATCTTGGAAATCCATTAGCTTTATTATACCTGTATATCCAAACACAAAGGCCAATATTAATCCACAGAGAAGGAGACCCAACTCCTTTAACGATTCTAATTTCATTTTGACAATAAAGGTAAGCCTGATGTTTTAATTTTATAAATATTTATCGTGCCGCTATCAAACAGAACAACCATATTATCTGCATAGACTGCTATTTCTCGTGGCTTATCAACTCCATTTAATTTTTCAACTTTAACGCTTCCTTTATATTCATTAGCTTCTATGTCGTATACATCTATTTGAAATTTACCTTTTCCTCTAATATCAGTTACGTCTTTTGTTGTTAACGAATAAAGATACTTATCGTCCATTGCCGCGGAAGTAGAGGCAAATAATTTAGGTTTAAGTTGAACTTCATTATTCTTAACATAAGGCTCCGGTATTGGGAGTCGTCGAACATCCCACAAAGTTTTAATTGAATAATTCCTTAAGTCAATGACAAAGAATATGGCTGATGAATAGCAATAATAAACTGCATAATTTTTATTTCTACACCAATTTCCTTCATAGACAAAACGTAAGTGCTCCATACCTTGTAGCCTTTCTGATTTAGACAGCTTTAAAAGGTCATAATCCTTTATATATAAACCAGTTTCAAAGTCATACACAGACAGAATATGGCTTTTATTTCTATCATCAGATCGAGGTATCGTAAACTTTTTATTATCTATATACAGTACATTATTCATTGTAATAATCTTTCTTGTAGCTATTAAAGTATCTGTTTCTAAATCTACCTTCTTTATTAATTGTTTAGAAATATCATGCATCCAATATATATTATTAGTCTTGTCTTTAGTGAATGACCAAATTTCACCGTTTTCAAACGGAGCAGGGCCTTTTTTCCCAAAAGTCTTCACTTCCTTCCCGGAATAGTTATACGCATGAACTAAAAAATCTGGATCCATTGACGTATAAATATAATTTTGGTCGCACCAAAGGCGAAATGCATACCCTCTATTATCTTCAAAGGTTTGTTTTAATTCAAGAACTTCTTTCATTTCCACTACCTCTCGGATATCCTCATAATTCGGTTCTGAACAACAGTAAAAGGAAAACAAAAGAAACACAAGGCTATACCTGAAAGTATGTTGCAACATATTTTTATATAAGCTATAATAAAACAGGTGTTTTTGTAAGTACGGTCATTCACACCTGTTTTATTTTTTTTAATTTATTTCCTTTGTGTTTTATCTTCGTTACACAACCAATTTGAGCAATCTTTACCCGAACCAGGGCAACATTGAGAAGCTTCTCTCTCTTCAGCTTTTGCTTCATTAATAAATGGTTCGATAGCACTTAAACAACCCGTTAAAATAGCTGCCAGCATAAAACCCTTTGCAATCTTTTTCTTTTCCATTTCCATAAAAAATTTAAAAGTTTATTTTACTTATTATCCCACCCTCACCGCGCGTATTGAGTTAGGTTAACGCAAAAGTAATTGCCGTCCACTTCTGCATCAATCCCCTAAAAGTACATTTTGGCATTGTCTATTTTACTATTTTATGCCAAAGTGTTGTCTCCACTGCGCTCTTATTTCGCCTACCCACAGCAACAGGTCATTATTGGTCTTTAAATTGAATTTTTGCATGATATTAGTTTTGTGGTTTTTGACCGTTTCGGCACTGATAAACAAACTCGATCCAATTTGTGCATTGGTAAAACCTTCACACAGCAGCGATAACACCTCCCTTTCTCTACCGCTCAATACGTCAAAGAAGACCGAATTTTCGGTCGGTTTAACCTGCTTACGTGCCATTTGAAGCTGTAAGCCTTCACTAAAATAAAAATACCCCTCACTTACTTGCCACAAACAGATCAGGTATTCATCAAAGACGCATCCGGATAACAACAGTGCGTGCATTTGTACATTGCCCGCCACAACCGCCTCAGCCTGCGATAAGGCCGTCAATACAATGATTCGAGCTAAAGGGGCATTTTTGGCAAATAAGCGCGCTATTTCCATGCTTTCTTCGTGGATAACTTCTATGATAACATAATCGGGCGGTGTTGTTAAACTGAGTGTTAATGCCGTTGATTGAGAACAGGCTTTAAACAATTGCACTTCTGCTTGCAATGCACTGAAATAACCTTGCAAACGCGAAGCATTTTCTATTTCAATCAAGATGATTTTTTTGTTTTTAAGCATAAACTTAATCAGGGTTTTCTTTTTTCTTCAATTTCACCCGCGCATCATGCCCCAGATTCAGATTGCCCTCCACAATCACCGCATCGCCCGCTTTGATGCCTTCGCTGAGGGCTGTTTCAGTGTCGTTTTCGTGGGCGATGGTCACGTAGTTCCATTTGGCAAGGCCGCTGGTGTCGGTTTCGGCGGCGTAGGTAAACACCACCTTGCGGCCGCTCCGCTCCACCACTGCCGCTTTGGGCACCACGATTTGGTTGGGAATGTCTTTTTCTACCTGGACCCGCACGTTCATACCCTCAAAGAGGTACTTATCGGCCCCGTTGATGCGGGCCTTTACCTGCACCAATCCCTGCTCGCTCACGTAGGGGTTGATTTCTACGACCTGCCCCTTGTAGCGGCGCTCGACAAATGCCACCGGCTGCACCGCCACCGTTTGGCCCAACTGCACGGCCATCAACTCGGTTTCGAGTACTGAAAACTCCACCAACGGCGCGGCCTGACTCAGCAACGTACAAAACTCGGCCGAAGCAGTGCTGAAAGGTTTGGCGTTGAGATTGGCTACCACTCCACCGAAAGGCGCGCGCAAGTAAGAATTATCCACATCATTGCGGGCTTTTTGCAACGCCAGCAGCCCCCGCTCGTAGCCGCTGCGGAGTTTGATGTACGCCCATACATCGGCCTTGACAGAAGTGGTATCTCCCTTGCGGCCTCCCTGTGAGATAAGCAAATCGTTGATCTCGACGCGGGCTTCGGCGAGTTGAAGCTCGGCTTGGCGCAGGGCCAGAAGTTGCTCGCGGTTTTCGAGTTGGGCCAAGAGTTGCCCTGCCCGCACGGCCGAGCCGTTTTGCACATTGCTTTGGGCGATGACCCCGTTGGTTTTGAAGCCAATCTTAGAAGCACTCTGATTGCTCACCCGCCCGTTGGACAGCAACAACCACCGAAACGCTTTGCGTTGGGCGGTTTGGGTGGCTACGGCAGGAATGGTACTGACCGAGGGTTTAGCGGTCTCCACTTCTTCCGTAGGTTTGGAGGGAGTACATTGCATTAACGTAAACACTGAAGCAATAAACAGGTATTTCATATAGGATCTTCTGAAAAGCTGAAAGCAAAATACGATCAAACCAGCAATGCTGCAACTGTCTTAACTGTCTTTGCTGAACCCCTTATTTGTCATAGTATTTTATGCTGAAAAGGGGCTTGGTTGGAGGGAGGTATAGCACGTAAACATTTTTGTATTCCAGCCTGTTGTCTATTTGTTTTCGTTGGTGATGTTTTCACCGCCAATACATTTCTTGCCATAGGTTATTACCGATTTTTCCAAAAAAGCCTGTAGTGAAAACATCGGCCTCAATGTTCTGAAAATAAGGAAAAAAGTTGGCGTTGAAAACACCACCAACGGCAAATTACAATTAATACAAAAATTACTGCTCTCATTTATCTATACGTTTAGGTTGAAATTTTAGATAAATCATCTCATCTTCATTTTTTGTTGACGATGGTTTTAATAGAAAAAAAAGCCCATCCTCATTTATAAAAAAATCCGTATAATTATATTTTCTTGCGGGCAAAACAGATTCGCCTAACTTCTCAAACGATTCATTCAAAATAATCACCGATTGATTTTGCTGATATTGTATGCTTGGATTTAATATCTCATCAGTTGTATTGCTTAATAAGGTAAATCTGTAATATAATTTCCTGTATTTATCATATACAATATTAAAATAATGAGAAGTTGTATAATCATACTCAACA
>JAIXPV010000404.1 GCA_027486105.1 Runella sp.
CGAAAACTCCAATCCATACGTGCGATAAAATTCAGGATGACGTATCAGCATTGGATTTGATAAGGTGCCCGTATTTTGGTTAAAATCAAAGAGTTCAAACGCATTGTTGAACAGAGCAATGGCGATTTTTCGGCCATCTGGAGAAACCTTTAAATGTCCAGCTGAACCTTTATAAGCACCTATTCTACTTTCAATTGGCTTAGGGTTTAGACCATCCTTGGTCAATTTATAAGCTTTGATTAAATTGGTGCGTAGTTCATTAATTAAAATCCAATAATCTACAGAATTGCAATGTTTAATTACCGTTAAGCACTCAGAAGAATTGGTAAAAAGAACGTTGTTTTTTGAAAGAATACCTCCCAAACCCTCATTTAAGCGCATATCTACCATCGAATATAGTAAAGTTTTAGTGCCTCCCGCAAAGCCAAGCGAAAAAACATAATACACATTGTCATCTCCAGGTAGCGGGACGATAGTTGCTGATTGGGTCGTAGAACTATGCCCTCCCAAATCTACCGCTTCAGGCATGACCAAGTGTTTTTTATTTCTGATTGTACTTCCATCGGTATAAAACAACAAATTTCCATTGTTATCGCTGATACTTGCGCAACCTTCCCACGTGCTTATAACTCCCCCTGACAATGGCTTGGGAGTGCCATCCATAAAGCTGATTCCTGCATTATACCCAAAATACCAATTAGCTGCCCATTTTTTGGATTGGGCAATTAAGAAAGAGGTACTCAGAAGAAAAAAGTAGGGGACAAAAAATATCCCTTTCAGCATGTTGAGAAAGGTCTATTAATGTAAAATGGCGTTTTTGCCCTTCGAAAAAACAAAGGGATTGTGCTTAACGGAAGCGGGTTCGTTAGGTTTTTCATGATAATATAATTTTCAAATAGGGTAAAGTGCTATATAAATATACCAAAAGGTTTTGCAAAATTTTATATAAATAATCAGATATGCAACTAAATTTTTTATAAATGGATATGGTAGTGCGCAAAATAGGATTGAAATGTGCCTAATGGGAGAGGAGAAGATGCTTAAAGGGATGCGAAATTATATACTTTTTGGTTAAATATTATTAAGTCAATCTGGATGTTTATTGAAAGTAATTCTTTCTATCTAAGTTTGTAGCCAAACAAACCCATTCAAAAAGAGATGATAAATCGTTATTTTAGTCCTATTTTACTTATTTTAACTATTACTGAATTTTCGTTTTCACAAATTTCTGCTCCTAAAAAGTCCCTTGCATTAGACACATTGTACCTGAAAGAAGTCATTGTTTCGGCTTCGCGTACGGCCGAGCCCATCATGGAAACTCCCGTTACGGTTGAGCGTGTTTTAAGTATGCAGCTTCAAAAACAACCTTCTTCTGAGTTTATTTCCTCCTTATCGAGGCTTAAAGGTGTCGATGTTAGTCAATCAAGTTGGTTGATTACGAGCTTCAGTACACGGGGCTTCAACAGCTCAAAGGCTGAGCGCGTAATTCAGTTGGCTGATTACGTTGACGTGACCTCTCCCACGGCGTCGTTGTATTACGGAAACTGGGTAGGAATCGGCGAACTGGACTTAGAAAGTGCGGATATTGTGTTTGGTGCCAATTCGGCACTTTATGGCTCCAATGCCTTCAATGGTGTGCTGCTGATGCATTCGAAAGACCCTTTTAAGTACCAAGGACTTTCGGCCTCCTTGCGCGGTGGTAACCGTTCGATGGTTGACGGACAAATTCGCTATGCTAAAGTGCTTGGAAATAAAGTGGCCCTTAAGTTCAACGCCAATTATTTTGAGGCCGACGAATTTTTGTCATCCAACGATGCAGCCATCAAACGCGTTACTTCGGGTGGTTTGGCTGGCTCAGACCCCGTCAATAATGCGACTGGAAACCCAGCAGGATGGAACGCCGTAAATCGATACGGCGACGTAGGGACCACGGTTAGTAACCCCGCTTTGACTTCGCTCAACAACAATGCTCCCTACCGCATTTATACCCTAGGCTACTCCGAAGCCGAAATGGCCAATTGGCCAGAATCGGCGGGGAATCCGTTTAAATTATTCAATAATGGCAACTACAAAGCAGGAAACTATAGGATAAATCCTTCTCTCCATTGGCAAATCAACGCCAAAGTTCGGGCGGTGTATGAATATAAATTGGCGGTAAGCAACGGCATTTTTCAAAGTACAAGTCGATACGCCCAGCGCGGAATGAAGTACGACGTGCATAGGATGGAGTTAAAATCCGATAAATGGTTCATAAGGGCGTATACCGTATTTGATTACGGTGGCAAAGCCTACGATTTAAACTCCCTCGCGGGCGGCCTTCTGAACGCTCCCATGACTTCTGGAACCCAAGCCAACGGAAACCGCTACCCTACCTTCGCGTCTAACTACTACGCGCTTTGGAATCAGGTATTTACGGCGGCTCGTACCAACGGCCTTACGGCGGGGGCGGTGGTTCCCAACGTATTTGCCGTCAATCCAAACGGCGGTATTCCAGCGGCTTATACAGTACCACAAGCCATTGCTGGTGGGCAGAGCATTGAAGCCGCACAGGCATTGGCGTCGCAGTTGGCGGCGGGGGTACAGTTGCCTGTAGGAAGTCCTCATTTTAATCAGCTTCGGGAGCAGATGGTCAATGGGGTAGGCTTGATTGACGTAAACGGGACCAAAACGGTACGGGGAGCGGCTTTTGCCAATACGGCCCGTTTTTGGGATATAAGTGCCCAACGAGAATGGAATATAAACAAGCTGAATGTCATTGCAGGAGCCTCCTACCGGACGCATTTATTGCAATCTGCAGGAACGCTGTTTTCTGATGGCCCTAATTCGCCCATTTCTGCCAATACCAACGATATTCAACGTCGCGAGCGCATTGTCAATTGGGATGGAGGGGCGTATGGGCAACTTCGGTATGCCGTTTGGCAAAACCGCTTAAAACTGGCGGCGGCAGGCCGTTTTGACCGTTTTCGAAATTTTGGTAGTCGGTTTTCTCCCCGCCTTTCAGCCGTGGTATCGTTGGGCGGAAATCGCCAACATAACGTTCGGGTCAACTATGCCCAAGCTTACCGTCAACCCGCACAGTTAGATCAATTTATCTACCTTGATTTTGGGACGTTGTTGGTGGCTGGAAATGTAGAAAATGGCTATCAAGGACTAAACGCTGTTTCGGTATTGCCGAATGGGCAGGGAAATCCTGATTTCTTAAAACCCGTTGCCATCAAAAAAATTACTCCTGAGCAGGTCAATACGTGGGAAATTGGCTATAAAGCACAGCTTATCAAAGGGTTATACGTTGATTTGAGTTATTATCGGTCGTTGTACAATGACTTTATCGGTACTCTTCGGTTTTATGGTCGTGAAGATGGTTTGGCGCCAACGGGCGCACCGTTACCAACCGCCACTGACGATTTTGCCAAACCCGTCACAGACCGTACCCGAGGCCGTTTGATTCAAACCTGGGCCAATGCCGAACGCCAAGTGCGCACGCAAGGGCTGATGGGTAGTGTTGAGTATTTTTGGAATAAAAAGCTCAACCTGAATGCCAATTATACATGGTCGCATATCAACGAAGACGATGTATCTGGTTTGATTTTGGGTTTTAATACCCCTGCGCATAAAGTGAATGTGGGACTCAATGGAGAGCCATTCAAAAATGTGACTTACGCCGTCAACTATCGCCACATCAGCGGCTATACATATTTTATGCCCATTGATGAAGGCTACATCGATGCCTTCGGAACGGTGGATGCGCAGGTAAATTATCGTTTGCCAACACTAAAAAGCAATATTAAAATTGGAGGTACTAATTTAATGAACACCAATGCAGTGCAAGTGTACGGAGCAGCTTCCATTGGCCGCATCGTGTATTTGGGGTGGACATTTGAAGGAATATAAGTTCAAAAAAAGACATAATTAAATGTGCAAAATAAATTTATATTTCATGCAGAGTCGTTAACGTTTAGATAATCAGTCTCTTATAGTTTTTGCGCAACTGCGACTTTGCGTGAATAAATTTGGTCAACGATA
>JAIXPV010000568.1 GCA_027486105.1 Runella sp.
ATTGCTTTGGCCCAGGCCCCCATTGAGCTTAAATGGTGGAAACCCTCCGACAGTCCGTTTGCCGTCGTTGATGGGCAGGCGTGGTCGAGTGAGATGCGCGATACCATTCAGCGCTTTCCACCAAGGGCAGAAAATATCGTTCGGAAAGCCGTTTGGAATCTTTCGCGCAACAGCGCTGGGCTTTCGATTCGGTTTGTGAGCGATGCTCCGCAAATCATTGTTCGCTACAAAGTAACGGGCAACTCCGCCATGCCGCACATGCCCGCTACGGGCGTCAGCGGGGTAGATTTATACGGCCTTGATAGCGACGGAAATTGGCATTGGGCAAACGGGAAGTACAGTTTTAAAGATACAGTTCAATACAATTTTGACAAACTCAAACCCAACGACAATTATCACAAATTAGGCCGTGAATACCGCCTGTTTCTGCCATTGTACAACAGCATCAAAAACCTAGAAATTGGCGTACCAGCTGGCAGTGTTTTTACCGTTTTACCCCAACGACTGGAAAAACCCATTGTGGTGTACGGAACCTCCATTGCACAGGGTGCATGTGCCTCGCGGCCAGGCATGGCGTGGACCAATATTCTAGCCCGAAAACTCGACCGTACGGTAATTAATCTGGGTTTTTCCGGAAACGGGCGCTTGGAAAAGGAGGTTATTGACCTCATCAACGAAATCGACGCTAAGGTGTTTGTATTGGATTGTTTGCCGAATCTGATTTATCCTATTGTTGAACGAAAAGAGTTACAAAAGCGAATCATTGAATCGGTCAAAACTCTGCGCGCTAAACACCCAAATACGCCGATTTTATTGACCGAACACGACGGCTACACCGACGGCTATCTCATGCCGCACCGTCAGCCACTGTTTGAAGATGCTAACCAAGATTTGCGCGAGGCCTTTGCTCAACTGACGAACGAAAAAGTATCCAACATTTACCTGTTACCCATCTCCGAGATTGGCATTGACCACGAAGGAATGGTAGATGGTACGCACCCCAACGATTTGGGAATGATGCGCTATGCGATTGCCTATGAAAACAAATTACGCGAAATCTTGCAACAACCTGTTGGCCCGCTCAAGACGCAAATCCCCGTGCGGCACAACCGCGAACCAGGCAGCTACAATTGGGAAGAACGACACAACGCAATCTTGAAACTCAATCAAACTGAGCCAACCAAAGTGCTGATGATTGGCAATTCAATTACACACAATTGGGGTGGAAAACCCCTCAACAACCGCATCAAAGGGGCTGATGCTTGGCAAAAGTACCTCGAACCATTTCAGGCCCGCAATTTCGGTTTTGGCTGGGATAGAGTCGAAAATGTATTGTGGCGCGTGTATCACGACGAGCTGGACGGTATCTCGCCCGAAAAAATCATCATTAATATCGGTACCAATAACCTCCACCTCAACTCCGACGATGAAATCATTCAGGGCCTAAAACTCTTGGTGCAAGCCATTAAAAACCAACAACCTAAGGCTAAAATCACGCTTTTGGGTATTTATCCGCGTCGTGAGCAGGAAAGCCGCGTCGTTACGCTCAACCAAGGTATTCAGGCATTGACCAAATCTATCGGCGTTGGTTACGCCGATATTGGCAAACCACTATTATTGAAAACTGGCAAAATTGACGAAAAGATGTTTTCAGATGGCCTACATCCCAACGCGGCTGGTTACGAACTTTTAGGCAAAGAACTACAACCCATTTTAAAAGCAAATTAACCCTTCAACAAACCACCCATTATGAAAAAAAACGCTATTTACGTTGTACTCTTTCTATTGGCAATTCTAAATTCTTTCGCACAAACCAAGTCTAAAGAATTTAAAGTAGTGGGCTATTACGTTCCTACAATTCCAGCCGAACAAATCCCGATCGACTTACTAACACACATCAATTTTGCTTTTGCCATTCCCGCCAAAACGGGCGATACGCTGGAGCCGCTGCGAGACCCAGAGCCACTGAAAAAGTTGGTCAGTTTTGTGCATAAAAACAAAAAACAAGTGTTCATTTCTATCGGTGGCTGGGGCATTGGAGATGGCGGCGGCGATGATACGCGCTTTCATAAAATGGCCGAACGCCCCGAAGGTCGGCGTACTTTCGTACAAAATGTAATGAAATTCGTACGCACCTATAACGTCGACGGCGTGGATTTGGACTGGGAATACCCCGACGAAGACAGCCGCTCGGCCGATGATTACGTAGCGTTGGTGAATGAATTAGGTGATTCTCTGCATCTAAAAGGCAAAAAACTGACCGCAGCAGTGATTTCCTACGGCAAAAAAGGCTACGGCATGAAAAAAGAAGCCTTGGATAAAATGGACTGGATCAACCTCATGGCCTACGACGACGACTACGGCCCGAGCTACATCAAAGCCCATTCGCCTTATTCGTTAGCCGTCAAAAGTTTGGATTATTGGACGAAAGAAAGACAAATCCCCGTCCACAAAACCCTTTTAGGCTTGCCATTTTATTCTAAAAAAGGAATGGGCAACTACGGGCCAGATTACAAATCTCTGCTCAAAGACGGGGCTAGTCCGTTGGACGATTATTGGAAGGGTGCTTTCTACAACGGCACACTGACTATCGAACAAAAAACCCGGATGGCCAAAGAGCGCGGCTGCGGCGGCGTCATGATTTGGGAAATTTCCTGCGACACCAACGACGAATATTCGCTATTAAAAGCCATCAAACGCGGCGCTCAATAGTGTACTCTGGTTTCTCCGTCTCTCTGCGGCAGGCGTTCCTGTGGTTAAAAAAACATAAACGCAGCGCTCAATAGTGTACTCTGTGTTTCTCCGTCTCTCTGTGGTTTAATAACCCATAAACTATGAAATCATTCTCTTTATTCATTCTCTTACTGTTGTGCTTCTACGAAAGCAGTGCCCAAACCCACGACGTTTGGCAGATTACGTATCTAAGAAAAAACAATGGGAAAATACCACCCAATCAAGACCCGATTATTGTATTAGCATCGGCGTCTGGGACGAGCGTCTCGTCGGAAAAAACCATCAGAGGCGAGACTAAAACACCTTTTGAAATCAGTTTTGTAGACCGAAACGATAACAGCCTGTACCAGATTGCATTTTTCGCCAATGGCAAAACCCTCATGACGCAGGATAAAAAGGCGTTGGCAGAACAAAAAATTGAATTACTCCCTGATACTCAAGTGATTTTGGGGTACACCTGCAAAAAAGCCACCACCGTTATCAACTCCAACCGCATCGACCTTTGGTACACCGAAGAACTAAAAGTAAAAGGCGCGCCTTCGGCACTGGGGCAAAATTTAGGGTTGGTTTTGAAAATGGTGCGCAACGGTAACAGCGAAACCGAAGCCGTAAAGATTGAAAAAAACACACCTTGGGCGGCCAAAAACCAGCTTCCTCACCCCAATCCACCGCGGGTAGATGCCCTTACGTACAAGGACGAACTTTGGAAAAGTCGATTTATTCAATTACCCGTTTTTAGTCATCAAATCATCAATTTTTCGGATTCGGTTCATGCCCCAAACGAAGTGGTTCGGTTTGCCCACGGTACTGTGATTGCAAAAAAAGTAAAATTCCCCTCAGTTGGGGCCGCCTCAAATGTCTTTCTCGAACTTTCGCAGTACTCCAATGGCGACGCCTACGACCGCACAGGCTCAGTGTTTATGATTCCAACCCAACGTAAAGTATCGTTTTTGGACGCCCTGCAAAAATCGGTGAAGGAATTGCCCATTTACGAAAACGGCAATGGAAAACAGTACCTAGGTGTTATCCAAACGCCTGATTATCTGCCCGTCTTGGAATTGATGCGATTTTTTACACCTTTTGGCGTCCGTCAATACAATTATTTGCAACTCAAAAACAAAACTTGGGCCGATTCCACTTATTACCGCCAAGACATCACCGACTTGTTGCCCGCCTACAACGGCCAGGAAGTATGGGTAGCGGTTTTTATCGGTAATTATGACAAAGGAGGCCATAAAGTAAGTCTCAATTTTTCTGTTCATCCCAACGAACGCCCCTCCGCCAAGCAGCAAGCCCGAATTGTGCCGCTTTTCAACACCACTAACGTCATGGAAATGGCAGGACAGGAATACGGAACGATGTTTAACCATGATAAAGGCCTGCAAGTAACCTTCGAGGTGCCCGAAGGAGCCAAAAACCTTAAACTCCGCTACATCACAACGGGCCACGGCGGCTGGGGCAACGGCGACGAATTTGTACCCAAAGCCAATACAATCTCTGTGGACGGCCGACAGATTTTTACCATCACACCTTGGCGCGCCGACTGCGGCAGCTACCGACTGGTCAATCCCGCTTCGGGCAATTTCAACAACGGACTTTCGTCTTCTGACCTGAGTCGCTCCAACTGGTGCCCCGGCACGGTAACCAACCCGATTTGGATAGAATTGGGCAACCTGCCCGCTGGCAAGCATACCCTCCAAGTCCACATACCACAGGGCCTCCCCGAAGGCGGTAGCTTCAGCGCATGGAACGTATCTGGTGCGCTGATGGGCGAATGGTAAAACGGCACGAAGGTAACTTTCCTGCGTACATTTCGTTACCTTCGTGCATTTATTTGCCTCATTTCCCATGCGCATGATTTCTCCAAACAAGCTTTTACTGCTTACGCCTCCGTTTACCCAACTCAATACTCCCTACCCAGCCACGGCCTACATCAAGGGTTTTTTGAATACGTTGGGCGTGCCATCGTGGCAGGCAGATTTGGGCATTGAGGTCATTTTAGCGCTTTTTTCTCCCGAAGGCCTAACGCAACTGTTTGACACCCTCGACCGCGCCGAGCATGACATCGAACTGTCGGACAATGCCTTTCGAATTTATAGCCTCCGCGACGAGTACATTACGACCATTGAGCCCGTAATTCTTTTTTTACAGAACAAAAATCCCACGCTCGCTCACAGCATCTGTGACCGTACGTACCTGCCCGAAGCCTCCCGCTTCAAAGAAGTGGAAGACCTCGAATGGGCCTTTGGCACGATGAGAACGCAGGACAAAGCCCGTCACTTAGCCACGCTGTATTTGGAAGATTTGGGGGATTTTATTCAAGAAAGCCTCGACCCGCATTTCGGGTTCAGTCGCTACGCCGAGCGTTTGGGCCGCACTGCCACCCATTTTGATGAAATGCAGGCTTCGCTTCAAGCCCCTGATACGCTCATTACTACACTGCTCACTGATTTGCTCGACCAAAAAATCAAGGACTTTGAACCGACGGTGGTTTGCCTGACGGTGCCCTTTCCCGGCAACCTCTTCGGGGCTTTTAAATGCGGTCAGTATCTAAAAAAACATTATCCCAACATCAAAATTGTGATGGGGGGTGGTTTTTGTAACACCGAACTCCGCTCGCTGTCAGACCCGCGCGTGTTTGACTACGTCGATTATGTTTGCTTAGACGATGGCGAAGCACCGCTGCGCTCGCTGTTGGAATATTTAGAACAAAAACGGCCGTTAGAAAACCTCAAACGTGTTTTTTCATTGGTGGATAACCAAGTTGTTTTCCACAACGGCGCCGCCGAAAAAGACGTAGCCCAACGCGAAACGGGCACGCCCGATTACACTGACTTGAAATTGATGGAATATTTGTCGGTCATTGAGATTGTAAATCCGATGCACCGACTCTGGAGCGACGGACGGTGGAACAAGCTGACTTTAGCGCATGGATGTTATTGGGGTAAATGCTCTTTCTGCGATATTTCGCTTGATTATATCAAAAACTATGAGCCGCTCACGGCCTCACTTATCTGCGACCGCATCGAAGAAATCATCCAGAAAACCAAGCAAAACGGTTTTCATTTTGTGGACGAAGCAGCGCCACCAGCGCTGTTACGAGACGTAGCCATCGAAATCATTCGTCGGAAACTGACCGTCGTTTGGTGGACCAACATTCGATTTGAAAAGAATTTCACGCACGATTTGTCTATTCTCTTGAAAGCTTCTGGCTGCATCGCCATGTCGGGCGGCTTGGAAGTAGCATCGGACCGATTGTTGGAAAAAATGAAAAAGGGCGTAACCGTAGGGCAAGTAGCCCGCGTTACCGACGGTTTTACGCAGGCAGGCATTATGGTTCATGCGTATCTCATGTACGGTTTCCCGACCCAAACCACGCAAGAAACCGTTGATTCACTAGAAATGGTGCGGCAATTGTTCCAAAATGGCGTGTTGCA
>JAIXPV010000672.1 GCA_027486105.1 Runella sp.
AAAATGTAGTCTAATTCTGTCAAAATGTAGTCTAATTCTGTCAAAATGTAGTCTAATTCTGTCAAAATGTAGTCTAATTCTGTCAAAATGTAGTAATCTATTCTGTCAAAATGTAGTCGAATTCTGTCAAAATGTAGTCAAATTCTGTCGCTAAATATGTCTGACAGAATTGGTTGACAGAATTAGAAGTCATTGATTGTTTAGTTGTGTTCCCTGAATAACAATTTTAAATTTTAGGAAGTGGAAGTGATATTTTTTACTTTTTTTAAGAAGTGGTCGGGGCTGTGTTAAAAAAAATGAATCATCTCCAATCCATTCTCTTTCACAAAGTTTTTATTCTGTCAAAATGTAGTCGAGAAATAGGTTAAATTCAGTGTAAACCATTGATTGTCAGATTATTGTATGGTTTTGTGGGTTTTGCAAGTTATTTTTTATCCCAAAAAGTACAAAAAAATAAAAGTTTTATGCGGGACATTACTCGCTAAAATGCTCTTTACAGCCAATAGACGCAGTTTTTAAAGGCTTGATAGACTATGTTTTAGTTCGAATTCTGTCAAAATGTAGCCCAATTCTGTCAAAAAAAATCAAATTCTGACAAAGTTTTGTTTTGACAGAAAAGATTTTTACCTTAGCTACTATATAGTAAAAAAGCAGTCTGCTTGTCCAGAAGAATGAAATTAAAGCACTACAATCGACAGCCTAATGGGGCAATCATGACTCGTCAAAACTTTTCACTGTTGGAAAAGCGTGTTTTTTACATCGTGATGAACCAAATAACCGAAGCAGACGCCGAATTAAGGCAGAATAAATACTTCAGAATACCCGCGAAACTGATTACAAATAATTACCGGCAGATGCTCGCAATGACGCAGACACTGATGCGAAATTGCCAGATTTGGCTACGAAATGATGAGGAAAAGGAATTTAGCGCCTACAACGTGTTTTCTTCCGCTAAGTACAGCGCCAAGGAAGGCGTATTCGAAATCGGAGTTTCGTACGAAGTACTTCCTCACATTGCCAAAATAAAAAGTGGCTATACCGAGTATGAGTTGGCGATTGCTTTGTCGCTCAACAAAACGTATTCGCAGCGATTGTACGAGATTCTTTCCCGTTGGAAAAATTTTAACGGAGGCGCTTGGTCGGAAATCGCAGTGGATGAACTTCGAGAATTGATTTCGGCCACCGAAGAAACCTATGATGATTTTGGACAATTTAAGCGGCGTGTACTTGATCCAAGTCAGGAAGAAATCTCCGCCAAAACCGACCTCTCTTTTTCCTACCAAATTCACAAAACAGGCCGTAAAGTCACGCATATATCATTCTTGATTGTAACTCAAGACTCAAAAGCATTGGCCGAGTTGCAAGAAATACGGGATGAATTGGGGCAAATGTCCATGGACGATCGATGGAAATATTTTCAAGCACGGCTTGGTGCGTATGATTTTACCAAGTCGCAGCAAAATAAAATTATTCAGAACGAAGAGCTTGCCAACCGTTTTATCAATGCCGATATTGAAATACAAGCAGGAAAGCGCAGTCCCAATAACCCTACTGCCTACATGGCAGTAGTGCTAGGATTTAGTGAAAGCGGTAAAGTAAAAAAGTCAAAATTGGGTTAGGAAAAAAGCCAAAACAGAAAGTGTTATAACTGCTGTTTTCAAATAGTTATGCTTGTTGATATAGTACGTAACTACTTAAAAAAGAGTTTTTTTAATTAAATTCAATAACGGCTTTTATCACTCGTTCTTCGGGCGAATACAGTTTTGTAAAGGTTTCGTGCAGTGTGTCAAAGGCTAAACGGTGGGTTATGAATCCGTCAATGTTAACCAATCCTGCTTTTAATAAACGAATCAGCTTCGTAAAATCTGTCGCCACTGCGTTTCGGGAAGATTTAAGGGTAATTTCTTTGCGGTGAAAGAGTGGGTCGTGGAAAACAATGTCACCGATAAAAAGGCCAATGTATACAATCGTGCCCCCTTGGGCAACGTATTCAAAACACTTTTGCATCGATTCTTTGTTGCCCGTAGCATCTAAAATCACCGTTGGTAAATCACCGTTTAATACTTCTTTGAGCGAATTTTCAACCGAATCACTCACTTTAATGCAGGAGACCGACGGAAACTTTTTAGCGATGTAATCCAATCGGTTTTGGTTCATATCCAACACCAGCACTTTGGCCGCTTTGAGTAAAGCCATCGCCACCGTTCCGATACCAATCGGGCCTGCACCCACAACGAGTACAATATCATCGGGTTGAACGTCGGCTCGTTCGATGGCATGACTGCCGATGGCTAGTGGTTCAATCATAGCAATCTGGTCGAGGGAGAGTTCATTGGCTGGAAAAACTTGCGATGCTGGATAGGTAATGTACTCTTGCATGGCACCGTCTTCGTGGACCCCCAAAACGCTCAGGGTACTGCCGCAATTGGTTTTGCCGCGTCGTACAGCCTGGTCTATTTCCTTATTGCGGTAAGGCATCACAGCACACCTATCGCCGATTTTTAAGTGGGTAACATTTTCTCCCAACGCCATCACCTCGGCGGCGATTTCGTGTCCCAAAATTCTCGGATACGAAAAAAAAGGCTGATTGCCTTTGTATGCGTGGAGGTCGGTACCGCACACCCCTAGGCGTTTTATTTTCAATAAAACATCGTTTGGGGCAGTAAGTTGAGGAGCTTCCAATTCAATTTTTTTGAAAACTTCAGGTTGCTCTAATACAATCGCTTGCATACGTTATGAATGATAATCTGAATGACATTAGAAGGGCCTATCAGGGTTTGAAAGATAGATTTTGGTTTTAGGTGTTTTGTTAGGGGCTTTAAATCTGACGCAAATTACGGGCATTTTATTCATTTCAAGAGCCTTTGATGGCCTGTAATAAAGAAAAGCTCATTGACTAAATAACCTTCATGCGAGGTAAAAATTACTTCAATAATTCTTAAATTGGTTAGAAGTAGGTAACTGACACCTTTTCCAATTAAAAATGGGAAAGAATGAAACAAAGTAAAATGAAAAAACTCGCTTTTTTATCTCTCCTCTTGTTTGCGTTTAAGGTAAGTTTTGGGCAGCAGGCTCCTAACACACTCTCCAAAAATGAGAAAAAGCAAGGAGTAAAACTACTCTGGGATGGCCAAACTACCAACGGATGGAGGGGCGCGGCTTTGGATAAATTCCCTGAAAAAGGATGGAAAATTAGCGAGGGTGTTTTAAGTGTAGAGCCCTCAGAAGGCAAAGGTGGCGACATAGTGACCACCGAGGCGTTTAGCAATTTTGAGTTAAGCGTTGATTTCAAACTCACCGAAGGCGGCAACAGCGGAATAAAATACTTCGTTGACCCCAATCTCCCCACATCGGGCCTAGGGTTGGAATTTCAGCTACTTGATGATGACAAACACCCCGACGCCAAAAAGGGCCGCGACGGAAACCGAACTACCGCTTCCCTCTATGACATGATTCCAGCGGCCAAAGATAAGCCAGTCAGAAAAATAGGGGAGTGGAATACGGCAAAAATTGTGTCAAAAGGAAATCATACTGAGCACTGGCTCAATGGTGTAAAAGTGCTTGAGTATGAGCGCAACAGCGATGAATATCGTCGGTTGATTGCAATGAGTAAATATAAAGATTTACCTAATTTCGGTACGGGTGAGCGGGGGAGGATTTTGTTGCAATACCACGGCGATCAGGCGTTTTTTAGAAATATAAAAATACGTCCATTGTAATACTTAAATAGCATAAAAATTGATAACGCGGTTGCTCGTGAAGAGGGGGAGAAGGCAATTGTTTTCTTGACTTATGGGGCATTTCCTAACAAAAATTATGAACAAGTTAACGAATTTTACCAGACGTGATTTTCTCCAATCAACTCCCGGGCTGGTGGGTTTAGCCTTTTCGGGTTTTTCATTTGAGGTAAAAAAAACAAACCCTCTTTTCTCGTTTTCGACTTTAGGTTGTCCCAAATGGTCATTTGATACCATTCTAAACTTCGCGGCGGAGCATAAATACAAAGGAATTGAGATTCGGGGAATTCTTAATGAAATGGATTTAACGAAGTGCCCAGAGTTTAGCAGCCCGGCTCAAATCAAAGAGTCCTTAAAAAAAGCGAACGATAAAGGGATAAAAATAGTGGGTTTGGGGGCGTCTGCCAATATGCACATTGCTGATCCTATTCTTCGTAAATCCAACCTCGACGAAGCCAAACGTTTCATCGATTTGGCCCAACAATTAAACTGCCCCAACGTACGCGTATTTCCCAACGACTTGCCAAAAGAGCAAGATAGAGATAAAACCATTGAGTTGATTATCAATGGATTGTTGGAGCTGGGGAAATATGCTGAAGGAAAAAATGTGAATGTATTGCTTGAATCTCACGGCAAAGTGGTTGGCAAAGAAATTTTACTACAAATCATGCAGGCGGCCAAACACCCGCAAATTGGGCTTATTTGGGACGTGGTCAATATGTGGACGGTTACGAAAGAAACGCCGACCGAAGTATAAAAAAAAAAAAAAAATTACATCCGTCACGTACACATAAAAGATGTCAAGATAGCAGACGGAAAATTGCATTATGTCAGGATTGGACAAGGAGAAGCTCCGTTGGCGGAGGCCATAACGGCATTGGAAAAAAATGGCTACAAAGGTTATTACAGCTTTGAATGGGAAAAACGTTGGCACCCAGAAATTGAAGAACCTGAAGCAGTTTTCCCAGACTACCCTAAAGCAATGAAAAAATATTTTTAGGCGTCAAAACTCCGCAGAAGTTCAGTAGAATGACTTATAAAACAGGTATATAATACCCACCGTTTCTATCAAAAAATGAATATTGCTCCTGACTATACAGCCCAAAAGATTTCTACATTCATCGCAATCGACGGAAACGTGACGAAAGATGTATGGAAAAATGCCCTATGGAGTAAAAGATTGGTGGACATGGTGACGGGTGCCCCTGGAATGTACAACACCCAAACGGCAGTTCTTTGGAACGATACGCATTTGTACATTGCTTTTGTAGCCGAGGAGCCTTTTGTGGAGGCTTACCAAACCGAGCGAGACAGCATTGTCTTTTTGGAAAACGACTTAGAAGTGTTTATCGACGGCGGCGATTGTTATTATGAGCTCGAAATCAACGCCGCAAACACCATTTACGAAGTATTTTTTATTTGGAAAGATGCCTACACCAAAGGCAGCAAATTTGATATTCCGTCTTTTGATGTTCATCAGCCACAGGCGTATACATTTGGCGGAGATTATGACCGGAGCGGGGCTTCATTTTGGAAAGGAACAAATCCGCGGGGGATTCGTTGGGCGTTTACCAATTTTGACTTGCCCGGGTTGGAAACAGCGGTGCAAATTGACGGAACGCTAAACGATAACACCGACGTTGACAAAGGCTGGAGCCTAGAAATAGCTATTCCTTGGAGCAGTTTGCATCTTTTGGCCAACGGGCGTTCTATCCCACCCACCAACGGGGATATTTGGACCATGTTTTTGGGTCGATTCCAAAAATTGATGGCCGGAGGAAAAGAGGTGCAGCCTCACCCCGCTATGTCGCTCACCCCGCATGGCATTTATGATACCCATTTACCCGAAAAATGGAGCCGAATTGCGTTTGTAGAATAAAAATTAGAGGTCAAAAAGCTTATAAAGCTTTTTGACGTTATTTTATGGGGTAACCCAATAATTCCTCAGCGCTGGTTAATCCGACGGGTTTGTTTAGTACTTGCTATCGCCAATTTGTTTTGGCCATCGTTTTTATCCCAATTATAAGAATATTCAAATACTTCTACGGATGAAAATCAAATCTATCATCACCCTTTTCCTTTCTTTATTCACAATTGTTTCGATAGCCCAAACGGATTGGAAAAAACTCACTACCGTAGAAGAAGTTTGTGCGGCCTATCCCGAACAAATTAACTTTATTTTTCAAAATCTGAATCTGGAGTATACTGGGCTGGAAGAGGTGAAAAAAGCTTATTTATCAAATAATTTATCTTTGGCGGGTCGTCATTTGTTGGCGTATTATGCCAAATCGAAGCGGGTACTTCCACGCCCAAAACTACCACCTAACTCATTGAAAACAAGGCTCGATGCCGACTCCATTGTGAAAGATGTTTTTACCTTTCAGGAGGTGAAGGGTAAAGCTCCTCGCCTGCCTGATGGACATTTAAAATGGGCGTACACAGGCCCCGAAAATGATTTTGAATGGGCGTGGGCGCTCAATCGCCATTATCCAGTGCGCGACTTGGTAGATGCATATTTGGAAACAGGTAACCTTCAGTACTTACAATACGTAGATTCATTTGTAAAAAGTTGGGTGATCAGCAGTTGGCCTTATCCTGCCAAAAACAGCCGAACAGCTATGTGGCGAGGTCTGGAAGTAAGCTTTCGGGGAAAAGTCTGGGAGAAAGTTTTTTTTGAGCTGTGGAATACAGAACAAATTAGCCCCGCCACTCAATTGTTGATCCTTAGCAGCTTGCCACATCATGCGCACTACGCCCGGAATTTTCACGCGCAGGGAAATTGGCTTACGATGGAAATGTCGGGCCTGGCGGTGGTTGCAACGGCGTGGCCCGAGTGGAAAGAATCACCGTCGTGGCTCGACTACTCCATCAAAGCCATGACCGCAAGCATGAAAGAACAGGTTTATCCTGATGGTACCCAAACAGAACTATCTTCAAGTTATCATTATGTAGCGCTTTTGAATTTTAATCAGTTTGCCGAAACCTGTCAAAAAGCGGGAGTGGTGCTTTCTGAATATTATAACAAAACATTGCAAGATATGTGGAACTACCTTGCAATGACAATCCGACCCGACGGTTTTGGGGTATTGAACAACGACTCGGACTTGAACAATAATCGACAAAATATTCTAGAGGCAGCCCAAAAATATGGGCGATCTGATTGGAGATATGTCGTATCTAACGGTGCGAGAGGAACAAAGCCCACCGCCACACCTTCGGTATTTTTCCCTTGGGCGGGGCAGTTGATTTCTCGGAGTGGATATGGCGAAAAAGCGCATTGGTCGTTTTTGGACGTGGGCCCGTGGGGAAGTGGACACCAACACAATGACAAGCTACATTTATCAGTAGTAGCCTACGGCCGCGATTTGTTGGTGGATGCAGGCCGATTTGCGTATACGGGAAGTGTGGCGCAGAAATTCAGGAAATATGCTTTGGGTAGCCAAGGGCATAACTTGGTTGTGGTGGATGGAAAAGGGCAGGACGCAGGTCCTAAAGTTACGACTGAACCGACCCCTGAAAATCATTTTTTTGTCGGAAAAGACCATGATTATGGCTCAGGAAAAATGAGCGCATTTGCAGGCTTAGAAGGTACATTTGAGCATACCCGCTCCGTGGTGTACCTGCGAGATAAGTTTTGGGTGGTGGCCGACCACTTGAAAACCGACCGTCCGCGAACCATCGAGACCCTTTGGCATTGGCACCCAGATTGCCGCGTTGAAATTGATGCCAATGGGAATATGTTCACCCAAAACGACTACGGTAACCTCCAAATAATCCCCGTTGGTTCGCAAGGTTGGCAGATGACTTTGGTAAAAGGACAGGAAAACCCCACGATTCAGGGATGGTACAGCCGAGTTTATAATGCGTATGTGCCCAATCCTACGGGTATTTATTCACGTAAATTGCCCGCTGATGATACTTTCGTTTGGATTTTGTGGCCGTCTGAGGGCAAAGGCCCCAAGTTACAAACCTCGATTTTATCCAAAACCAACGACCATGTCATGGTGAAGGTCACGGAGGCGGGTAAAGGGTCGTGGGTAGTGCGCGTGCCGTTTTTGGACCGCAAAGGCGTGGTGATAAAATCAGAAAAAGAGTAACTGTATCCGCCAAAAAACAGAATAGTAATGAGAAACCTCGTCGTGTTGTGTTTCATGATAAGCACCGGGCTGATGGCGCAAGGCGTAAATACTTGCCGGGCTGAACTCAATGGCGATACATTAGTTATTGAAAATCAATTAATTGGACGTAAATATTTTTGGAATGGAGGTAATCTAATAACCTGCTCTTTGACCGATAAAACCAGCGGAAAGGTCTGGAAAACGACCACAAAAAAAGCGGATTTGGATTTTCCAGGGCAGTCTGAAGTGGGTGAAAAAGCCCAGTTTTCTGCTAGAATAGTCCCTGAAAATGCCGTAACGCCCGCGCATTTAGAAGCTGAAATTACCTATACGTTGGAGAGATTAGAGATAAAACGCGTGTTGAGGGTGTATCCCAATTGTGCGGTCATTGCCTGCGATTTGTACTATCGAGGCTCCACCATTGCGTTTTGGCTACAACCTGGGACTAATTTGGCCGATATGGTGAATCTCGAACAACTAATATCTAAAAACACCGTCACCAATGCGCCCGTCATCGAAAAACTAGAACTTCCCGGCAAACATTGGCAACTCAACGCCGTGGAGTTTTCGGACATCACCGACCGCTTCAATAATCTGGTACATACAGTAGACGCGATTTCATACCGTCCCAATCTGTACCGGGGCAATTTACTTTTTGCCCACGATAAAGTGAGTGACGATGGAATTTTTATCCTAAAAGAAGCTCCTACTTCCAAGGTTCAGTTAGCCTATCCTAGTGGCGACTTTCTTACTGAATTTGGCTCATTCCGGGTCATTGGGGCGGGGCTAAATCCCACCGACTTACATCCCGTCGAATGGCGGCGCGGCTATGGTTTTGCCACGGGTGTTTACTCAGGCAACGAGTCAAACCGCTACAAAGCCTTGCGTTTGTATCAACATAATCTCCGTACGCACAAGTCGGGCCGGGATGAAATGGTAATGATGAATACTTGGGGCGACCGGGGGCAAGATACACGGATTCGTGAATCATTTGCCTTGGCTGAATTGGAAACGGGTGCAAAGTTAGGCATTACCCATTTTCAATTGGATGACGGCTGGCAATCGGGTCGATCTTCCAATTCGGCGCTTAAAGGAGGCTCGCTGAACAATATTTGGGAGAATAAAAATTATTGGGAGCCTCATCCTGAAAAGTTTCCCAACGGGCTTGGTCCCATTCTAAAAAGAGCCAAAGAGCTGGGAGTTGAAGTATGCCTTTGGTTCAATCCAAGTAAAGACAATAGTAATGAATACTGGGAAAAAGATGCCGATGCGCTGATTGGATTGTATCAAAAATATGGAATTCGGACTTTCAAAATCGACGGGGTAAACCTGCCCGATAAATTGGCCGAGGTAAATTTTAGGAAGTTTTTGGATAAAGTAAGCCTTTATACAAATCATAACGTGGTGTTTAACCTTGACGCGACGGCGGGGCGTCGGGGTGGGTATCATTATTTTAATGAATACGGGAATATCTTTCTCGAAAACCGCTATACCGATTGGGCCAATTATTATCCTTATACCACCCTGCGTAATTTATGGATGCTTTCTAAATACGTTCCTCCGC
>JAIXPV010000130.1 GCA_027486105.1 Runella sp.
GAAAAAGACATTCTCCAATTGCCATATTTGCCTGAAGGTGTTCGATTTATATCATTTTTAAGTATTCTTTTAAATTTGGCGAAGGATAAATCTTCCGAAGCATTGGCCAGTACGGCCTACCAAATCACACCCGACGACGCAGATACCGAGCGCATGAAACGCATCATTGAGTTTACTTTGGCGCACTTTCAGGAAGAAATTCGACTGGAAATTGTGGCCGAAACAGCGCACATGACCGTCCCTGCATTTTGTCGTTATTTCAAAAAAAGAACACAGAAAACGTATATCGAATTTCTAAATAGTTTTCGCATCAGTCACGCCCGAAAGCTTCTCAGCAATTCTGACCTGAGCGTAGCGCAGGTTGGGTTGGAGTGCGGCTTTCGAAATTTATCTAACTTCCATCAAATTTTTAAACGTCACACGGGCATCTCTCCGTTTCAGTATAAAACAGAACAAAAAAAACGAATCCGCTAAAAATGGCAACGCAGCACCATTCTGCATTCTATTTGAGGAAATAAGAATACGAGAGGCGCTGAGTTGTATCAAGGCAGCGTTTTCAAAACCACACTGCCTTAGACTAGCAGCAACCCGAATTGGGTGTGCAGCAAGCAGAGACTTGCTCCAAGTCGGATAACTTGATTTTAGGTTTTTCAATGCTTTTTTTCATGACTACGGCCGAACTCGGACAAATACTGCTAAACTGTTGAGATTGCGTTATTTCGGCGGGCACATTTTCACGTTGTACACGCACATAGCCTTGCTTTTCAAAGTAGCCCTCAGCCGTTGTGGTAATTAGATACAAGTCTTTCACTCCTTTCAGCCTCACTTGTTTGCTCAAATCATTCACCAAGCGGCCCGCAATTTTATGGTTCTGGAAGTCTTTCTCTACCGCCACTGTGCGCAACAATCCTACCGTTCCGTTGACTTCCACTCCTGCCGAGCCTACCAATTTTTCATTAACGAAGGCCAATAAAAAATCGGACAATTTCGCGTTTAGGTCTTCGGTGGGTAATCCAACAGACTTTAGAAGCAAAACAACAGACCCATAATCAGCGGGCTGTGCGAGTCTAATTTCGATTTCTGCGGCATCGGTGTCTGACGGTTTGGAACCATCGGACACCTTGGGAATCGCGGTCACCACTGGTTTTTGGGCGTAAACCGTAATACTGTAAATTCCAGTGCCACTTGTTCGAAAAGAGGCAATTTCTTCGGGGGTTAAAAACGTACTCAGAATTGAATCTGGTAGAAAAATCTCACGGTCTTTTTGCAACGTGATGTTTGTAAAACCCGATTGCTCAATCAGCCCCAGATAAGACTCCTTCTGTATGGCACCTGAAACACAGCCCGCGTACATTTCGTCGGCCTGCTGCAAGCCCGCTGGCAGTTGGCCCACCAACACAATATCTGAAATGCTAAAATGGCCATTGGGTTTTAAGACCCGATAAATTTCGTTGAACACATTGGCTTTGTTGGGCACCAAATTCAGTACGCAATTGCTCACAATCACGTCTGCAACCGAATCATTAACAGGCATTTGCTCAATATCTCCTTGACGAAACTCCACGTTATTGAATCCCAATTTTTCGGCATTGGCGCGGGCCTTAGTGAGCATGGCCTCCGTAAAATCAATCCCAATTACTTTACCTGTTGGGCCCGTTTCGGCACGCGCTACGAAGGCGTCATTGCCCGCTCCGCTACCTAAGTCAATAACCGTGTCGCCTGGTTTTATTTGCGCAAATTTTGTGGGCAACCCACAACCTAATCCCAAGTCGGCATCGGCAACGTATCCACCTAGTTTGGAATAATCTTCGGCCATAATACCGATAAAATCTTCGTCGGTACCGCAGGTAGGGCCGCAGCCACAGCAGGAAGCAGCATTTTGGTCTTTTGATTGGTTGGCAACTTCCGTATATTTTTCACGGACTATTTCTTTGAGTGACAGTTCTGTGTTCATAAGTATTTGATTTTCTATTGTAATATTACGATATAAAAGGGTAAAAAAATTTAACAGCAGCCTACTTTCGAAAAAAGGGCAAATACGACACCAAATGCTTCTTCAGCCTCTTCCCACACTTGTTCATTGATACAATAACAAACGCGTGGTGGGTCAATGCTTCCCTGAATGATACCAATGCGTTTGAGCTCTTTTAAATGCTGAGATACGGTGGCTTGTGAAAGGGGAAGTTCATCCACTAAATCTCCACACACGCAGGCCTTTTTTTGGGCTAACAATCGCAAAATGGCAACCCGCGCCGGATGCGCAAAGGCTTTGGCTAAATCGGCCATCCGGTTATCTGACTCACTAAATACTTCACTTTTGGAAAGTCCCATAATGGTTTAAACATTTACCATCGCAATATTACGATGATAAATACTATAAAACAAATCCCACGCCCTCTTTTTACTCATTTTCAAGAAGTTAGACAAACAAATAAAAATTGGCCAACATACCTTTAATTGAGAATTTATATCAATAAAATTGACTTTTACCAAATTTTTTACTTTACTTGGCATAGTCTTTGTACTAAACAAAGTCAATCCATTCCTGATAACTTATGGTAAAAAAAATAATTTTATTACTAGTATTCTCCAGTTTTGGCCAAACTATTCTTGCCCAAACTACCAAAAAGGACACTACGCAAAAAGCATCGATGTCTGCTGATTTGCTTAGTTTTGCCAAAAAGCACTTGTCGCTACGCTACCGTTTAGGAGGTACTTCCAAAAAAGGATTTGATTGTTCAGGGTTTGTTCGCTACTGTTTTTCTCAATTCGGTTTTACCTTGCCTCATTCTAGTGCCGCCCAGATTTCTCACGGCACTGAGGTTGACATTGAGCAAGCCAAAGCAGGAGATTTAATTTTTTTCAAAGGTCATAATTCAGGCAGTCAGCGTGTAGGGCACGTCGGAATGATTGTAGAAGTGGGCACCAACTACGTCAAATTCATTCATTCGGCTTGGAAAGGCGGTGTCCGCTACGATTTTCTGAATACCGATTATTACAAGAAACGTTTTGTGGGAATTAGGAGAGTGATTGAGTAATTAATGGTTAAAACTCTTATTTTTTCGGCAATTTGTAATCTATATTCCACGTTTTCACATATTCCTCTAACGGCTCAAGACCCACCGCTTTTCTACGTTCATTTACATTAATTTCGTCCTCTATTGGTGCAATACTCCCCTCTCCTTTTTCATTCTTCTGTATTTGACTGCCGTAAATTTGTTTCTTTCCTTGTCCAAGCGCTATGCGGTCTTCAAGTAAAGCCAAACTTGCTGCATCCATATTTCCTACCCTAACAGCTTCCCTCATTACGGGTAAATACTTTTCCTGAACCTGTAGATTTGAGTGTTGAATTACTAAAAATAAGGTCGTTCCCCCTTGCCAACCGATCACATCAGGGCCCAACCAACCATATTTATCCAAAATACTAGTAACTTTTAACAAATTGACAGAATCTTGCACTTCTATTATTTTCCATAGCGAATCCATTTGCTTTGAGTTGAGCCCAAATTGCTTTTCAACTCCCTTAAGCATTTTCCGATATTTTTGATCACTATCAAAAATACTGTCAAGTGCTTGAATTAATGGTTTGTTATAGTTGATCTCTTCCTTTTTTTTATTTGCTTTTATCAATTCCAGTAGCGGTAACCAACGTTTATCTTCATGCAGGGAAATTAAATCTTTATCACTAATAATATGATCATAGTCTGAGTAATCAGCCTTTGTGGCTATCCTGTATAATTGAAAAAATGAGCTATCGGCATTATTAGTTAAAGCCCATGAACATGCGGCATTATATCTATCATCGGAGAAGCCCTTCCAATTGTTTGCCTTAAATGCCAATGTGTAAGCCGATGCAGAACTAGCAAAATCTTTCAACTTATAAAGCGAATCCGCCTTTTTTACTAAAAGGAAATATTCTTTTGTCTGCCCGAGGGCGATGAAAGAAGCAATGCAAAAAAGTAAAAGAAGTAGATATTTCATTGTTTTTCCTCCTTGACAAAAATGCTACAATTTATTCCTGTTGAATTTTCTGTACTCCATGGCCTGTTCGCGTTTGACGGAAGGAAAATCGTCAATAAAATCATCAATAGTATGTCCCCCCTTTAAGGTAATCAAACAAGTTTTTCACAGGAACACGGGTATTATAAAAGACAAGTGTTCCCCTTTGAATATCTGGATGGATAGTGATGAGTGGATCCATACTTTAAATGCTTTCTATAAACAAATATAAGTAAATGGGCAAAATTAATTCATACTTCACGCAGAGCCGCTAATGCACTAAGTTTTAGATAATCAACTTTTTATACTCTTTGCCTTAGTGCGACTTTGCGTGAATAAATTTGCTTGATTACTTAAGTTAAATATAACTTTACTAAAAAACATCAAACCTTCACCAATCGCTCCACGGCTCGCTCAAGTGTTTCTTCTTTTTTGGCAAAACAAAATCGCACAACGCCGTTGTCGGTCGCTTCTTGATAAAAAGCCGATACAGGAATACAAGCCACTTTGTGTTCTTTGGTCAACCAAATCGAAAAATCTTTGTCTGATTTTTCGGACAAATGATCAAAATAATAAAGCTGGAAATAACTCCCATAGCTTGGCAAAGGCTTAAAGCGAGTTTGCTCCATGAGTTTGGCAAAATAATTGCGCTTGCCCTCATAAAAACCCGCAATACTCCGATACTCCGCCGAATCTTTGAGGTGCTCCGCCAGTCCTACCTGCGCGGGCGTAAAACAAGAAAAACAATTAAATTGATGGATTTTGCGAAACTCTACGGTAAAAGCGGGCGGCGCCACACAATACCCCATTTTCCAACCAGTGCAATGGTAAGCTTTCCCAAACGAAAAACACACAAATGCCCGTTGCCGTAAATCCTCGTAGCGCAACATACTCCGATGCGGCTCCCCGTCATATATCAAATGCTCATAGACTTCGTCCGACATAATCAGCAAGTCGTACTCCTCTACAATCTGACGTAACTGTTCGATGTCATCGTCGCGCAGAATGCTCCCCGTTGGGTTATGGGGTGTATTGAGCGCAATCATTCGCGTGCGGGGCGTGATACGGGCCCGCACTTCGTCCCAATTGATACGATAAGTTGGGAAATCAAGGGAAATCCGAACGGCAACGGCTCCGTTGACTTCAATATTTGGGATATAACTATCGTATGCTGGTTCAAACACAATCACCTCATCGCCAGGGCGTAACACAGCCGTAAAGGCGGTGTAAATCGCATAAGTACCGCCTGGTGTAATGGTAATTTCGGTATCGGGATTGATCGAAACTCCGTGCAGATCGTGGATTTTGGCGGCGATACTTTCTCGCAGCGGCATCCAGCCCGCCATGGGCGAATACTGGTTAAACCCTTTCTGCATGGCCTCGCTTGTAAGGCGTACGAGGGCTTCGGGCATATCAAAATCAGGAAAACCCTGCGAAAGATTGATTGCTTTATGCTCAGTGGCCAACGCCGACATAACCGTAAAAATCGTCGTACCGACGTTGGGAAGTTTTGACTCCATTTTTTGACCTTCTATGTAGTGTTAGGTAATTTCGTGTAAAAATATTGTATTCATGTTTAAAAATCGCCCATTTTTGCATTTCTATTGCTTTATTTGTTACTGATATTACCTTTATTAGCAACCTTTTCATTTTATCGCACATTTATTCATTCGACGATGGTATCATTATTTACGGCTGAAGCATTCATCAGTTTATTAACCTTGAAGTTTTTAGAAATCGTTTTAGGCATTGACAACATTAGGCTTGTTCATGGTGTGATCATCAATAAATTGTATTTTGTTTGCGATTATTTTGCCTTTTAAAGACTACTATGAAATTACTACGAGTCAGCCGAAGCCTACCTTCTATGACTACGAAAAATCGTCGGACACTTCTCGGCTGCCACTATTGATAAGCGAAGCGTCGCCTGCCTTGTTCTTATGTAGCTTATCGGAGCCCGTTTTTATCATGCTTAATTTTAAGTTTAAATTGGCCTTAAAATTAAGCCTTTAAAAGGAATATAGGCACTTAATGTGTTGTTCTACAGGGGTTTGCCGAAAGTTGGGCTTTATTGAGATTCTAATAAACATTTGCACTAAACTGAATCTCGAAAGTTTGACTTAACAACCAACACTTAATTTAGGCACCATTTCCGAGTATTTAACAAAAAAATAAATTCTTTAACATCAAAATAAATTTAATCAAAAATATGGCATCAGGCTTTTTTGCAATATTAGACGACATAGCTGCTTTAATGGATGACGTTGCTATTACTGCCAAGTTCGCTACAAAAAAAACAGCTGGAATACTTGGTGATGATTTGGCCGTTAATGCCGAAAAATCAACTGGCTTTGTATCATCCAGAGAAATCCCGGTTTTATGGGCAATTTCAAAAGGTTCCTTTATTAACAAATTAATTATCGTACCAATAGCTTTATTGCTAAATGTATTTTTACCAACGGCCATTATAGTAATAATTATTCTAGGTGGTTTTTACCTCGCCTTTGAAGGTGTAGAAAAAATAGCAGAATACTTCTTTCATAGAAAACAACCTGCACCGCAAGCAGCATTTGTTGAAATTAAAGATGATCCTGCTATAGAAAAAACAAAAATAAAATCAGCTATAACCACAGATTTTATCCTCTCTGTTGAAATCGTTATCATTGCATTAAGTACAGTTTTAAACAAGAGCTTAAGTATACAAATTTTAACATTATCGGTTGTTTCCATATTAGCTACGGTAGGTGTTTATGGAATTGTGGCGCTGATTGTCCGTATGGATGATTTTGGGTTTAAACTGATTGAAAAATCGAAAAAAAA
>JAIXPV010000045.1 GCA_027486105.1 Runella sp.
ACTGGAATCAAGGGTGATAAGCAACGCCTAGCAGTAGCAGCTGTTAAGGATTATGGAATGAAGTTCTTTGTGGACTTGAATGACCCGCAATTCAAAGGCGATATATTTAAGTTTATGGAACGGATGGAGCATGGTAATTACCGCAATATCTTTCAGACGATTGATTCGATTATGCAGCAAGAGGGGTTCACAGAAAAAAAAAGGTCGATTGGGCCGATGATCGAAGTTCCTGCCAATTTATTCCTGAAAGATACGCTCCTCCGTGAGCAGGATTTGTACAGCAAATATCAGATTTTTCCGCTAACTGTTACAGAATATCTGGAAGGTCGGTCTATTTCAAAAGAAGTACTTTTTTCTAAAGAATTTGTAGGACGAATTAAAAACGTAGCTTTTGATACGGGGGTGATTCGATACATAAATACGGCGTTTCCTATGTATGCCCCTGACGGATGTATTACGTCAATGGATATTAGGAATATAGCCTACAAAGCCTTTCCTGAAGGGGAAAGAGGCGAGGCACTTTGGCACTCCAATCGTTTTTTCGCGGCCAAGGAAGCGATTATGGGTGAAAATGGACAGGAAATTCCACAAAGTACAATTGGAACGATTTACCGCCCTGATGCTAAAAATATCGTGTTTTCTTATGGAGAATTAGGGGAGGAAAAGCGTGTTACGGTACCCATTGAACATGCAAAAACAGGGTTCGATGAAATTCCTGTACAACGGGTAGTAATCTCAGAATCAGCCATTGATGCGATTTCGTTAAAACAATTGAATCCTGAACAAACCAATGAACGACGTTTCTATGTGGCAACATGCGGGCAGCCAGGGGGAAAACAGGTAACTTTTTTGCAAGAAATCTTGAATCGAAATCCGCAGGCTCAATTAGTGATTGCACAAGATGGAGACAATGCTGGTTTGCGGTTTGCGCTAAATTATCTGGCATTGGCACACCCGTCCGAAAACCCCGAAATGAAGATCAAACCTTACTTGACTTATTCTTTGCCTACTAATCAACAAATAAAGAAAAAGGAGACAAATTCCGAAAATCATGAGTCATTGGGAATCAATAGGTTGCATCTGGAACTCCGTTATCCATTAGCATTGGGAGCGAGAAAAGCGCAGGAACTGAACGAGGGCTTCATCAAAGATTTAGTGGAAGATATGAATCTGTTCGTTAAACGATACAGTACTGATTTGAACGAACAGGAAAAGAAAATCAATGAGTTTCAACGCGAAACCATGTTGGACGAAAACATGACATTCATGATTAGCCGTACCGTTATTCACTTTCCCAATGATACAAAGCTATTAACGAAGGTAGTGAAACTTATCAGTGATGAAATTGAAAAACGTCAGGGGCAAAAACTTTTTAAAATTGTTTGCCCCACGCTTCAGCAAAAAGATTTTAACGATGTGTTGAGAGAGCGTAACGGTCAGGCGTTACCACCTTCCCATAATCTTATATTAGACGAACCTCCCGTAATTAGGCCTTATCAAGAAATTCAAAAAATAAATATTATGGAATCCCAGGGGTTTGTAGATAGAAAGAACAAGATTGATTTTTGAGAAAAACGTTTGGACTAAGCAGTAGCCACCTATTTGGGTGTCGCGTAGTCCAAACGTTTAAGGTATTGGGTTATTTTAGGATTGGATATCTGATAAATATCTTGTGCCATAGCAGATCACTATTTATAATTTTCAAAAATTCAGCCATTTCTTTTTTACCCCTTTTTTAAACGATACCCCGCTGGGTTTTGTACCGTTGAGTTTTTATCAAGGCACCGATCGATTTCCCAATACCTTTTCAAATTGGAGAAAGGTTGAGTATCCTTCCGTAGTTTCGATTATTTTGGAGTCTCCTTTGAGTTTTTTACTTAAAATTTTTACCAAATTAAGTCCAAAAGCGGTTCCGTTATTTAATTCAGGAGCTTTGGCGGAGCCGATGCCGTTGTCTTTTACTTGTAGGCAGAGTTTACCATTTTCTTCACATAATGAAAGTTCTATCTCACCTGTTCGCTCATCTGGGAAAGCATATTTGAGGGAGTTTGTTAATAATTCATTAACAATGAGGCCGATAATCATGGCGGTGTCGACATCTAAATAAATTGGCTCTAGCTTATAATTTATTTTCACTTGTTCAGTGGTGAGCAAACCAAATGAATCCAATAATGAAATTCCAAGATTTTTGAGATAATCATTCATGTCGACCGTTCCTGGATTAACCCCCATATATAATTTTTGGTGAATAAGCCCCATTGCCTCTACACGGTTTTCACTTTCTCGAATGGCTTCCAAGGCGGCTTTATCTTTGACATATCTACTTTGCAGATGCAATAAACTGGAAAGAACTTGTAGGTTGTTTTTTACGCGATGGTGAATCTCTCTTATCAAATATTCATTTTCTTTGTTGCGTTGGCGTAAGGTACGAATGAGCCTGAAGAGCATCAGGCCACCAATAAACATGAGGCCAAGAAAGGAAGATAAAGCCCAAAGTTTAATTCTTTCTTCCGATAGTTGCTTATTTTGTAGCGCAATTTGCGTTTCCTTCTGTTCAGATTCATATTGGTTTTTTAAACCCGAAAATTGAATGTTGTTTTGAACTTTCAGTAAACTATCGCCGATTAATGATGCTTTTTTTTGAAAATAAAAGGCAGAATCGAACTTGTTGAGCTGGCTATAGGCTTCAGCCAAATGTTTATAATTGTCAACTACCTGTTGGGAGCGAAATGTTTTTTTTAGCAGTTTTTCATTTTCAATTAAGTAGGGTAGGGCTTCTCGATATTTTCCCATCCTATTGTAGATATGGCCAATATTGCCAGTAACAGAGGCAGTTAGCCAATAGATTCCACTTTTTTTTGCAATTTCGAAGCTCTCGTTATAATCGCTTAGGGCAACAGAATATAGTCGTTTTTTTTTGTAAACGTTGGCTCTACTATTTAGTGAGAGTGCAATATCGGTATTGTAGTTAAAAAGCCGTCTGATTTTTAGGCTTTCATTAAGAAATGCCAATGCTTTTTGAAAGTTACCAGACAGCAGCCAAGCATCTCCCAAGATTTGGGCCGAGGTGGAGAGGTCTCTTAAAATATTCGATTTTTTTTGTTCTTCATACGCTTTTTGTGCATAATCGATTGCTTCTTCTGATTTATTCTGTGCTAAAAAAACGGACGCTAAATCTGAATTGGCTTTTGCAATACCAATTGGGTCATTGATTTTTTGATAAATTGTTAGCGCCCTAAATCCGTAAAGTAGTGCTTTTTCAAAATTGCCCAGATAATTATATACCCAGCAAATTCTACCAAAAATTTTGGCTTCCCATTTTAAATTATTTTGCTTCTGAAATGCGTATAAAGCCCGATTGTAGTAATAAAGAGCTGAGTCAGGTTGACCTAAACTTGCCCCGACGTTGCCAAGATTAAATTCAATTTTAGGAACCCACTCTTGGTGATTATTTTTTTTTGCAATATGGTAAGATAAGTGAAGGATTCTTTTAGCCCTTATAACATCGGTGTCGTTTACAGATTCGGCTAATGCATATAATTTTCTAATTTTGAGGAGGGTATTATTCAATAACAAAATATTTTTCTCAGAACTTTCGGGGAGTGTTTTTTGTGAAAAAACCGAAAAACTAAACAAAAAAACTAAGGTTTTGAATAAAGTTTGTTTCATTATTGAGATGAAATTAAGAAATCTTCTTTAATCGTCCCATGATTTCGTCTCGGGCTGATTTACTGACTGGAATTTGGTGTTTTCCGATGTAAAGTGAGAGGTCGCCTATTTGTTCAACGTGATTCAAATTAACAATAAACGAACGATGAACCCTCAAAAACTCTGATAAATTG
>JAIXPV010000090.1 GCA_027486105.1 Runella sp.
TGCCGATTTTCAATTGGTGGAAAAGGCCGATTGGATTACACTTTCGAAGGGAAGTTTGGGGACGGTTTCTATTGATTTTATTTTAGGTGTTGATGGCATCAGTCTGCCTTTAATTATGCTTTCCTCCGTGGTGATGATGGTGGGCGTTTTTTCGTCATTTTCAATCGCTAAACGTGAAAAAGCCTATTATTCTTTGTACCTGTTGCTGACTACAAGCATCATGGGGTGCTTTTTGGCGTTGGATTTCTTTTTGTTTTTTCTGTTTTTTGAATTTATGCTTCTACCCATGTATTTCCTGATTGGATTGTGGGGAGGTCCGCGCCGTGAGTACGCTTCCATCAAGTTTTTCCTTTATACACTTGTTGGTTCGCTGTTGATTCTGATTGTAATGATTGGCCTCTATATTTCGGTGATTGACCCGTATGAATCAGAACTTGCCAAAACGATGGTGCATACGTTTGATTTACGGTTAATGACCGATGGTCGTAATTATTTGCCAAACAGTATCCTCACCCCAAGTGGTGAAATTACGCTGTTAGGGATGCCTTCACGGATGGTTGCTTTTTGGTTGTTATTTATTGGTTTTGCCATTAAGTTACCGATTGTTCCGTTGCATACTTGGTTGCCTGATGCGCACGTTGAAGCACCCACGCCTGTATCGGTGGTGTTGGCGGGTGTTCTCTTAAAAATTGGTGGCTATGGCTTGCTGCGAATTGCCTATCCAATTTTTCCAGATGCTGCCGCCGAATATGCCTTTGCGTTAGCTGCATTGGGGGTGCTTTCTATTGTTTATGGGGGCTTTAATGCCTTAGCCCAAAATGACATGAAGAAGATGATCGCCTATTCTTCGGTGTCGCATATGGGCTTTGTGGTGTTGGGAATTGCCTCGCTTACGGCCGAAGGACTCAACGGTGCGGTGTATCAGATGGTGAGCCACGGAATCCTGTCGTCTCTTTTGTTTTTATTGGTTGGGGTATTGTACGACCGCACCCACAACCGACTCATTGACAACTATCGGGGTCTGATTTCATACATGCCTTTATATACCATTATCACGGGTATTACCTTTTTTGCTTCCCTTGGTTTGCCAGGCTTTTCGGGCTTTATCGGAGAGTTATTTACGCTGATGGGTGGCTTTCAGGCAGATAGGCTGCCCGTGTGGTTGACTGCATTGGGAACTTTGGGAATAATATTGGCCGCTGCGTATTTTCTCTGGACTTTTCAGCGCATGTTTTTCGGAAAACCTTGGGCTAAAAACCCGACCGAATTGCCTTTTCTTTCGGACTTGAATCGATTGGAAAAATGGATGCTGATTCCGTTGGTATTTATGTCGTTTGGTTTGGGGATTTTTCCAGGATGGTTGTTTAGCTTATCGGATAAGACTGTTTCGCATTTACTGAAAATATTTGAATAATACCTAGCTATACTATACGCTGTAAAAAAGGATTGAAAGAACTCAACTGAGGGTTTTGTCAAAAACATAAACGCCTCCCAAGTAAGAACATCGGTCTACTTGGGAGGCGTTTGTATATTCTGCTAATCGAAGTTACTGCGCTAAATAGCTGATTTCAGCAATGAATTGTCGGCCGCCAGGAGAAAGTTTTTCCTGAGCACGAGCCGAGAGTTTGATGATAATGCGGTTATTGGCGCTGATGTCGGGCAATTTGCCAATCACTTTGACCCATATACTTTGGCTGTTATTCATGTTCTTGACTTGAATCAACGAGCCAACAGGCGCCGTACGGTGAAGCGCGAGGTATTTATTGTTGCTGTCCATTCCTTCCAAAACCTCCGCTACGCCTGTTTCCAAAATACGCTTGCCAGTATTGGCAATTTTAGGTTCGGGTAGGTTTGAGTTGGTGGGGTCTTCAGGACGAACAACGGGAACGGGAGGTTTTTCGGCGTTTGATTTCTTTGCATCTGCCAATTTGACCGAGTCCAATTTGTTTTTCTTCAAATAGTCTTGGAAAGCCTGTTCGGCTACAATCAATTCCTGACCAGAGCGCAGTTGGTCGGTAGTTAGCCCGTTCCAACGACGGATATCTGCCATTAAGACACCATATTTGACCGCAATACCGTACAATGACTGCCCACCCTCTACTTTGTGAAGCCCTGTTTTTGAGACAGTAGCCACTGGTTTGGCGTTACTTACATCCTCTGGTTTTTTCTCCAAAGGTACCTCCGTAGATTTGGCTTCTTCCTCCACCTTTGGTATTTCTGGTTTTGGTTTATCCTCTTCTGATTTTACGGTTACGGTCGATTCCGTTTTGGGTTTTATCTCATAATCAAGGACCAACTTATCCTTTTCAGGCGCTTTCTCGGGTTCTTTTGTGGCCGTTTGTGGTGCTGAAGAGCGCGTTTGTGAAGGTATGCGTAATACTTGCCCCGTTATCAAATTATCTTTCATTCCGGGGTTGGCATCCTTAATGGCTTTGAGAGTCGTTTTGTACTTCCGCATCACGGCGTACAATGTTTGACCAGGGTCTACTTTATGAATAACAAAGGATTGACCGTTTTTGGTCTCACTACCGGTAGAATCGGGCAAAGAAGAGCGGGAAGGTGTTGCGTGGGTCGTTTTTCCCCACAATAATCCTAACACTACAAGGCAAAATCCGACGCGCTTTATCATGGTCTGGGCAATTTTATTACGGTAATTTCGTCAACTTTTTTTAATAAAACAATATGGTGGTTATCATACAAATAGTCGCCGAAAGCGGAACTCTCCACGTCCGAGAGAATCGTTTCGTGCAGGAGAACTGTTTTCGTCGAATTTACTACCAATATAGACCAAGATAAAGAAACAGCGTTAGCGGAGTAAAAGTAGTAAAAAAACAATAGATGTCCAGAGATTTCACCATAATTTATCCCTTTTTTAGGGAGATTCCCCGTTATTTTTTCAATGAATTGAGCAACTGTTTCGTAATAAGGATTTGTTTCTTCGTAGGTAACAGGAGCGCGCCACTGAGAGAGGATGCTCTGGGTTGATGGAAAGGGTAAATCAACGACTTCTCCCGTACTAATGGCCCTGTTTTCCACTATTGGGGCACTTTCAGGCCTCATTTTGGAGGTTTGGAGGTTTGTCCCATCGGTATGCTCAAATTTACATCCATCTAAGCTCCAAGTCAGTTGGCCTGTTAAAGCATCTATCGCAATAAGTTTTTTGGGAGAGGGTTGTTCACTGCCCGCATATTCGTGAAGCAAAATTATGCCCGAATAAAAGCCGATGGCACTCGTCCACCAAGTGGTTTCTGGAAAAGAATGCTCCCAACACATCACCCCTGTTTCGCAATCAAAAGTCCCCCATTTTAATTGGTTTTTATCGCGTAACTCAAAAAGCAAAAGTGGGGCGGTCTCCTTTGTAGGAAGGGTGTCGTATAAAATACGCCAAACAGGAAGCGAAAAGGAAAAATGCTGAGATGTAAGCAAAATCGGCCTAAGTAAAGTTAATTCTTTAAGATAGGCCAAAAGTAACAAAAGCAGAAAAGTTTATCAAACCTTTCTGCCTGTGTCGGAGATTAATATAGATTGGAGCGACTAGATAAAAAAGCCCATATCAGCGCTAAAATCGCCACCAAACCTATGGCAAAGGAAAGATTGAGGGCGCTGGATACCAAGCCGATGATGGCTGGCCCTGCTAAGAATCCTGCCAAACTGAAGGTATTCATAGCAGCAAGGCCTGCACCTTTGGCCATTCCTGGTACTCGGGCAGCGCTACCGTAGAGGATAGGCGCCCCGCAAGAAACCCCCGCCCCTACCATTCCAAAACCAAGAATGGCGGTAAAAGTATGTGGTAAAAGTACCGCTATCATGATGCCGATTGCGGCCATAATGCCGCCCAATACCAGTATTTTTCGACTTCCGTAGCGAGGAATGAGCGAATCGCCAATGAACCTACCAGAGGCCATAAATAGCGCGTAGAAGGCAAAACCCCACCCAATATAAAAGTCGTTTGACTTAACAACATCGCGCATGTAAACCGCGGTCCAGTCGGCCATGGTACCTTCGGTGACGTTGGTGCAAAAGGAAATAGCAATCATGCCCATCAATATACGATTGGGCCAGGCGAATTTGGGTACTTCGGCGTTGGTACGTTTTTCTTCGTGAATACTCATAACGATAGGACGCGCAATAAATGCAACCGAAATAATAAGTAATGATACGCCCGCAATGTGTAGGGCAGGGGAGACTTTAAGGCCCATCAAGATACTTGCTAATGCAGAGCCAATCATGCCGCCTGCGCTAAACATCCCGTGTGAGGTTGACATAATATAAATGCCATCCTGACGCTCAATGGAAGTAACGCAAGTATTCATGGCCACGTTGGTAAAGGCGATGCCGATACCCATCAGACCTAGTCCTATGGAGGTCATCCAGAGATAAGGAACATTGACGGGCAATGAATACGCAAGTGCCATGCCAATAAGTCCCCAAATGGTGGTTGTGCGCATCCCGAATCGGTTGAGGATGAGTGCCGACAAAGGGTTGGTAAGCGTTGACGCAAAGGGCATACTCAATAAAAGGAGGCCTAATTGGGCGTCGCTAAGAGCAAATTTTTGCTTTACGTACGGAATCCAGGTCACCCAGTTACCAAACAGAAATCCTACCGACGCAAATATGGCGCCAATGGCTAAACTCCTGCTGTGGGTAAAATATGTTTTTAAATGGGTTGTCATTGTTTAGCGGTAAGAGGCTCAACTACGGATTACACCGCGGCTCTTTATTTTGAATGTGTATTTTAAAAAAATAATCACCTATGAATGAATCATATCGCGTCGTGGGTGAAAGAAAGCCCTTACGCTATAAACTCAAGACGTAATTTCAATTCTGTTTTGCTCAGGGTCAAATACGACACTTTCGTAGTAGCCGTCGCCCGTCCAGCGAGGCTCACCGACCACTTCGTAGCCATCGCTGCGAAGACGCTCAGTAAGGGCATTAACTTTTTCTTCACTTCCCACCGAAACGGCAAAATGAATCAAGCCCATAAATTGCGCATATACATCCTGGGAATGGGCAGGTATGCCCTTCATTTGCATGATTTCCAGCCGTGGGCCTTTCTCAAATGATAGAAAATAAGATTCAAACTGCTTTTTTGTGTTTATGTATTTTTCGTTGGAAATGGCCCCGAAATACAATTCATAAAATGCACGCATCCGCTCTAAATCACGGCACCAAAGGGCTAGGTGTTCGATGTACATGGGGTAGATTATAAAGTTGCGTTGATTAATTGTTGAACAGTCGAATGCGATATATTCAGGTAGTCGTTGATGTAAGCACTGCACGGTGGGAGTTCGTCGGCTGAATGAGACGTGGTGACGCCAATTACCTTCATTCCAGCGGCTAATCCTGCGCTGACACCTGAGACTGAATCTTCAAATACAATGCACTGTGAAGGCGCAACACCCAGTCGTTCGGCACTTTTGAGGTACACTTCGGGGTTAGGTTTATGTTTTGTAACGTCTTTTTCGGAAAGCATCGAGCTCATTACTTCGTTCAGTAACGGAATTTGGCCTACCATCATCTCTAGGTTTTCGACGGGTGCGGAGGTTGCAATGCCCAATTTGGCCCCATTTTGTTTTAAATCGGCCAAAAATGTCAACAATCCAGGCAAGGGTTGAACAATATTCGTGTATAATTCTCTAAACAAGGCTTCTTTTTCAAATTGCAGTTTCAGTAGTTCCTCGGCCATTAATTCACGTTTTAAAAAATAGTTGAGAATATAGCTGTTGTGCTTACCGTACATGTGATTTTGAAGGTCATCTTCGGTGGGCACTATTTCATAACGGTCGAGAAATTTACGCCAGGCTACGTTGTGGGTGGGATTGGTGTCGGCAATGACGCCGTCCATGTCAAAAATTACTGCAAGTTGCGACATAATAGATAAGAAATGGGATACTCTTGGAAGGCAAAAACATCCAGTATCGATGAATGAGTTAATGATGTTGCAAATTTACGGCCAATTTTCGGTTCAACTCTACGATTTTGTTTGCCACTTACAACACTGCATTGACTTTTTTTTGTAATTATGTGTCAAAATAAGCAAAATGGCGCGTAAAAAAAAAAAAAAAATACAGCCGACCGTCGGAA
>JAIXPV010000758.1 GCA_027486105.1 Runella sp.
ATTCATTCGTTGTATTTTAGGGGTATACGCTATTTTTTCAACGAACGCCCTTAATCAACCGTCTTTTCTACTGCCTGCAATTCATGAATACCCGCCCAAAAACAACCCTTTTCATCTGTTTACTGCTAACTGCTTTCTACGGTTGCGTGGAACCTTACGAAGTTACCTATTCACTCAACGCCAACGTGTTGAGCGTAGAAGGTTTTGTCTCTGACCAAGCTGGAACAACGGTCAGTATCAACATCGCCCGAAATTCAAACAACAGTTATTATTCGGAGCCACTAAAAAAATGTATCGTTGAAATCAGAGCCAGCGACGGCAGCACCATACAGCTTCAGGAAGTAGCCGATGGAATATACGCCGCCCCTGCCAACTTTAGAGGAAAAGTAGGTCAAACCTATCAACTCACTTTCAAAACGCCCGATGGCAAAACCTACGAATCGTCAAAAGAACTGTTGAGCACCTCTCCCGAAATCAAAAAGATATATCAGCAATTTGACCAAAACGGGCTTTTGGACAACTTAGGCAAAAATGTGGTCAGCTCAACGGTAGATGTGTACCTAGATGTTGACGACCCCAAAGAAACCCAAAACTACTATCTCTGGCGCTGGAAACTCTACGAAGAGCAAAACAGCTGCATCACTTGTACGGGTGGACGTTTGGTGAATGGGCAATGCGTAAAAATCAATTCACGCAATCCACCCGACTACGATTATCAATGCGACAAACAATGCTGGGAACTTATCTACAACAGCACCATAAATATTCTGGACGACAAATTCGTAAACGGCAGAAGCATTACGGGAAGGCTCATCGGCAAAGTCCCTTTTTATTCTCCTTCTCAAGGCTGCCTACTCGAAATTGAGCAGTTGGCGCTCTCTTCACAGGCGTATCAGTATTTTCAATTGTTGAGCAATCAATCCCAAAACACAGGTACGCTGACCGATACCCCGCCTGCCGCCATCATCGGCAATATCCGCAACGTGACCGATTCTCAAGACAAAGTAGTCGGTTTTTTTGGTGCCGCGGGCACCCGTAAAGTACAGTATTGGATTAATCGGGCGCTGTATCCCAACCCACTGGTCAAAACCCTACTCGGGCGCGCCCCCAACTATGAAATCACCTCGTTTCCTCCGTCCGCCTATCCTTGTGTTTTGAGCAGAACACGCACCCCGATTCGCCCCGAAGGCTGGCAGTAAATGATTTTCTGGACTATTATTAATTTCATGTATCTGATGACTTTGAAACATTTACTCCTTTTTATATTCGTACTCAGCACCAGCCTAAGCATTTGGGGACAACAACGGCCCAAATTTCAGGCGGCCCGTCCCAATGAACTGAGTGGAATGGTGCGTGATTCTCTTACGGGTGAACCCATCGCCAACGCCGTCGTGCGCGTAAATTTTGACAAAATCGGCCTTTTCACCGACACTACTGGCACTTTCTCGGTCAACTTGATTGATGCCGACTATGTGGTAACGGTCAGTCGATTGGGTTACCGACCATTTCGTATAAAAGTTAAAATGAATAAAAGCCTTCGGCTGGACATCAAGTTGATGAATATCGCCGAAGAGCTAGAAGAGGTCATCATTTCGACCCAAGCCGTTGACCAAAACGTATCGCGGCCACTGCTGGGCGTAACTCAGATGAACATCAAAACCATCAAACGACTGCCCGCCATCATGGGCGAAGCAGATGTATTGCGAAGCTTACAAATGCTCCCCGGTGTCACGTCGGTGGGAGAAGCGTCCAATGGGGTCAATATTCGGGGTGGGGCCGTTGACCAAAATTTGATTTTGCTCGACGATGCCCCTATTTTCAACCCCACCCACCTCTTTGGCCTGTTTTCGGTCTTTCCGCCCGATGCCGTCTCTGGCATGGAGTTATACAAAGGCACCACTCCAGCGCGGTTTGGTGGACGGGCAGCAGCGGTGTTGGACGTGTCAATGTCTAACCCAAGTTTGGAGAAATTCAGCTTGCAAGGTGGCGTAAGTTTTGTGGCCAACAGGCTTACGGCCGAAATCCCTCTCGTCAAAGGCAAAGTGGGGCTTTTGGTAACGGGACGCGGCGCTTTCAATGACTTTGCGTTTCAGTGGGGGCCGCAAAAACTCAAAAACATTCGGGCGAGTTTCGGCGATGCTGCCGCCAAACTATTTTGGCGTATCAATACCAAAAATACCTTTTCACTCTCCAATTACTACAGCACCGATTTCTTTCAAACCGACCTTTTGGGTGGCATCAACGATATTAATTCTACTTCGACCCAATACAATTACAAAACGCTCAATTTCACGGCCAAATGGTTTCACGCGTTTGGCAGTAAACTCAACGTGCAAACGACGGGCGTTTATAGCAAGTACCGGCCGCGCATTTTGTTGCCAGAGTTAAACAGCGACAATAAAGTGAGCATTGGCTCCGAAATCTTGCAACGTCAGCTAAAAACCAATTTCAATTATGCGCCCAATGCCCACCATAAAATTGAATTTGGGGCCAACATGACCCATTATCAACTGCAACCGGGCACGCTTAATCCAGGAAGCAACCAACGTGTGAACGCCCAAAGTATTCCGACCGAAAACGGGATTGAACTGGCATTACACGCCGAAGATGAAATAACTGTCAGTTCCAAGATGACGGTTTCGGCAGGACTACGGTACTCTTACTTTATGGCGCTCGGGCCGAGTACCGTTCGCCTCTACACGCCTGGCGGCCCCCGCACAGAGTCTACCATTACTGATTCTGTTTCTTACGGAGCTGGGCAAGTGGCCAAAACCTACGGAGGCTTTGAACCACGGTTTGGCCTACGCTACAATATCGACGAGCAATCTTCCATCAAGTTTGGCTACAACCTGATGCGTCAGTATTTACAGGTTGTTTCCAATACCACCACTCCCCTGCCCACCTCGCGCTGGAAAATGAGCGACGCGCACATCCGGCCGCAGGTGAGTCAATTATGGTCAGCGGGTTATTTCAAAAACTTGAAAAATAATATTTACGAGTTTTCCATTGAAGGCTACTACCGCACTACCCAAAACATCATGGATTTTAAACCAGGTGCGGATTTCTTACTCCAAAAATACATCGAAACGCAGGTATTGCAGGGACAAAGCCGCGCCTACGGAGCCGAAGTGATGGTAACTAAGAAAAAAGGAGAAATTACGGGATGGGTTAATTACACGTACTCCCGGGTACTGAATCAGGTCAATGAAGGGCTGCAATTTACCGAGCAAATCAACGACGGCAAATGGTATCCCGCCAATTTTGACCGCCCGCACAACGTCAACATGTCGTTCAATTATTCCGAAAACAAGTACCATAATATTTCGCTGACGTTTACTTACGGCACCGGCCGGCCCTACACGATACCCAATGGTTTTGTGAGTTTTCAGGGCAAAGCCTACCCGTATTATGCCGAACGTAACCAAGGCCGCATCAAGGATTACCACCGCCTAGACTTCTCGTGGCAGATTAACAATCCCAATCTCAAAAACAACCGTTGGACAGGCAGCTGGATTTTTACAGTCTATAATTTATATGGGCGCAAAAACCAGTACTCAGTCTTCATGCGAACCCAAGGCACCGCATATACCACGTACCAACTCCAAATTTTCTCGTCGCCGATTGTATCTTTGGCGTACAGTTTCAAATTTATGTAATGCAACTCATACTCTCCACCCACATCATGGCCTTAGCCCAAAAACTTTGGGATTACCACCACCTCAATCATACACTTCAAAAATCCGATTGCATCTTGGTATTGGGTAGCCATGATTTGCGGGTTGCGGAGCGGGGGGCGGAATTGTTTTTGCAAGGTTGGGCCCCCATTTTAATTTTTTCGGGCGGCTTGGGTAGACTCACCCAAGACCTTTGGAAAGACGCAGAAGCCGATAAATTTGCGGCCATCGCCCTAGAAATGGGCGTCCCGAAAGAAGCCATTTACATCGAAAATAAATCTACAAACACTGGCGAAAATATCCTGTTTACGCAGCAACTCCTCACCACCCACGGTCTAAATCCGCAGACGTTTATCGTAGTCCAAAAGCCTTACATGGAGCGCCGTAGCTATGCCACTTTTAAGAAGCATTGGCCTGATAAACAACTCATTGTAACCTCTCCGCAAATCTCGCTTGAGCAATACCCCAATGCTGAAATCTCGCTTGAAGAAGTAATTCACATCATGGTCGGCGACCTTCAACGCGTGAAAGTATATCCCGAAAAAGGATTCCAGATTTATCAGGAAATCCCCAGTGATGTTTGGAACGCCTACGAACAATTGGTGGCCTTGGGTTATACTTCGCATTTAATCTAAATTTGGTAGCTCTAGGCGTGGCTCTTTCTTTTTACTATGAACTTTTCTTATTTGCAACATTGTTGCAAATAAGAATAACCCATTTTTATCATTAAAACGTTAACCACATGATTGAAACTAACCATTTCGATGTTATCGTCATTGGCGGCAGTTACGCGGGTCTTTCGGCCAGCATGGCTTTGGGGCGTTCGTTACGCTCAGTATTGATTATTGACAGCGGAAAACCCTGCAATCGAACCGCTCCTCATTCGCATAATTTTATCACGCAGGATGGGGAACCGCCCGCCGCCATTGCGCAAAAAGCCAAAGACCAAGTACTGGTTTATCCCTCCATTCAGTTTGTGGCCGATACAGTACAAAGCGCCCAAAAAGAGGAGAATTTATTCAGGATCAGGACCGAGACAAATGTAGAATTTACGGCTACGAAGCTATTATTTGCCACGGGTATTCGTGATTTAGTGCCCGATTTGCCCGGTTTTGCCGATTGTTGGGGAATTTCCGTCATCCATTGCCCCTATTGCCACGGATACGAAGTACACGGAACGGCGCTAGGCATCCTTGGCAACGGCGAAGTGGGATTTGAATTTGCTAAATTAATCAGCCAATGGACACCACACTTGACATTGTTTACCAACGGCCCATCAACGCTGAACGCAGAACAAACCCAAAAACTCCAACAGCA
>JAIXPV010000409.1 GCA_027486105.1 Runella sp.
CTACAACCTCAATAAGTTCACCAACATAGAAGTAGGCTATTGCTACCTAAAAGGCTCCAACAGCCTCGAATATGCGAAATTGGGCACGATGGACAAAGCCAAACACAGTGCCAATTGGGCCTATTTGATGCTCAATATTCGCCCCGATTTCTTCTATACAAAACCCGTAGCGATTAAACAATAACTACGGCAGGAGAGATATTTTAAGTTTAGGTGACTTTGAATGTCATAAAAATCAATCAGTATCACCCCAAAAGCAGTTTACGCGGGCCATACCCCAGCGTCTGCTATTCCCATGTCTTTATCCAATGAAAACTACCTACAAAATTATCCTCGCGTCGTTGGCTGCCCTTATTTTGATGGCCGGAATGTCGATGCGCAAAGCGGTCTTGCCCCAAGTAAAATTAGGCTTTATTCCCCTCACCGACTGCGCCCCGCTGGTGGCCGCCAAAGAGTTAGGTTTATTTCAGAAATACGGCGTCGATGTGGTTCTTTCCAAAGAAGCCTCTTGGGCCAACATTCGCGATAAAATACTCAACGGCGAACTTGACGGGGCGCATTGCCTCTTTGGGATGCCTTTCTCGGTCTACACCGGCTTGGGCGGAAAAGCTGGCTCCGAAATGCAGATTGCGATGGTTTTGAACAACAACGGCCAAGGCATCACCCTCTCCAAAGATTTTTGCGGATTGGTAGGGTTCAAAGAAATGAACAAAGTCGCCGCCGCCGTCAAGCAAGTACAATCCCGCAAAGAAGTAACTTTTGCCATGACTTTTCCAGGCGGCACGCACGACATTTGGCTCCGCAACTGGATGGCCGCCGCAGGTATTAACCAAAAATCAGTGGGGATTATCACGATTCCGCCGCCGCAAATGGTCGCTAATATGCGCGTCGACAACATGGAAGGGTTCAGTGTGGGCGAACCTTGGAACGGAATGGCGGCCGCCCAAAATATCGGCTTTACGGAGATTGCCAGCCAAGATATTTGGAAACACCACCCAGAAAAAGCATTGGTTGTCAATAAGCAATTTGCTTCCAAAGAGCGCGAAAACCTCAAAAATGTCATGAAAGCCGTTTTGGAAGCCTGTCAGTGGCTCGACAACATGGGTAACCGCAAAAAAGCAGCTGGCTGGCTTTCAAAACCCTATTACGTCAACGCCGCTTTGCCCGTCATTGAAGCCCGTTTGTTGGGTTCCAACGATTTAGGTTGCGAATTGGGCGTTCAGAAATACAAAGATGATTACATGACTTTCTACAATAAGGGTTTTGTAAACACACCCCGCAAAGTACACGGAATGTGGTTTTTGGCGCAATACGTTCGGTTCGGGATGTTAAAATCCAATCCCGACTTTAAAGGTATTGCCCAAAAACTCATCTTGGACGACCTCTACGCCGAAGTAGCCCGGGAAGCCAAAGTCCCAGTCATGACCGACGACATGAAAGCTTTCAAAACCACTTACGATGTAATGTTTGACCCTGGCAACATTCCTACATATCTGGCTTCCGCAAAGAAATAATCATTGTAAGTAACTCAATATCAAGTATTAAAATTACGAAAATGAAGAAATTACTCAATTTACAAACCTACCTCCCATTGCTGTTTGGCGTAGGCAGCGTGGTCATTTTAATGGGCGCTTGGTGGGGTATCTCCCTCCTGACCAACCACGAAATCCCCTCGCCTTTAATGACTTGGTCGGTTTTCAACGAAATGCTTGCCACTCCTTTCTACGACTACGGCCCCAACGATAAAGGTATTGGAAATCAATTGGTCAGCTCACTCATCCGAGTATTCAGCGGCTTTGGATTGGGCAGCCTCGTAGCCATTCCCCTTGGATTGCTTATCGGCTCCAACAAAACGGCTTTTCGACTCATCAATCCAATTATCCAGATCTTGCGCCCAGTATCGCCGTTGGCGTGGTTTCCGTTGGGATTGTTGGCATTCAAAGCCGCCGAGGGCGCAACGATTTTTATCATTTTTGTCACCAGTGTATGGCCCACATTAATCAATACTGCCTTTGGGGTGGCGTCGATTCCGCAAGACCACAAAAACGTGGCGAAAGCCTACGGGTTTTCCCGTTGGAAATACATCACCAAAGTCATTATACCGTTTGCTTTACCACACATTATCACAGGGTTGCGCCTGAGCATCGGCGTGGCGTGGATGGTGATTGTGGCGGGTGAAATGCTCTCTGGAGGCGTCGGAATTGGCTTTTTTGTGTGGGACAGTTGGAACGCGCTCAGCTTAGAGAAAATCCTCTCGGCCATCTTAATCATCGGCACGGTGGGATTACTGCTCGACAAAGGTTTTGACTGGCTCCAAAAACGATTTGCATTTGCTTAAAAATGGTGGTTGAGGGTCAGTGACCAATGCTTTGTAAATTCCATTTCCAAAGTACCCTCACCAACCACGCTCCACTATTCACTAATCACTCATAACATGACTCTCCATCCTATCTCCGCTCCCGTCGACTCCGCGAGTGAGTTTCATAAAATCCAATCACGCCCCGCTTCCATTGAATTAAAAGACATTTCGGTGGCGTTCAAAACTCCAAAAGGCGTATTTACGGCCATTAAGGACATTGATTTAACCATTCAAAAAGGTGAAATCGTGGCACTCATCGGCCATTCTGGTTGCGGTAAATCCACGCTTATGGGCACGATTTCGGGCATGACCCAACCCACTAGCGGCACGGTAATCGCCAATGGTAACGTCGTAAAAGGACCAGGCCCCGACCGTGGTATTGTTTTCCAAAACTACTCTTTGCTGCCTTGGCTCAGCGTTTATCAAAACATTTACGAAGCCGTTGACTCCGTATTTAAGGGGAAAACATCGGCCGAAAAACGCGAAATCACCGAAGAAAACCTCAAAATGGTCAATCTCTGGCCGCACAAAGACAAACTTCCAGGTCAACTTTCGGGCGGTATGAAACAACGTGTAGCCATTGCCCGGGCTTTTGCCATCAATCCAAGCATTTTGTTGCTCGATGAGCCGTTCGGGGCGTTGGATGCGTTGACCAAAGGTTCCATGCATATTGAACTGCTCAAACTCTGGAACCTTGACAACCGTAACAAAACCATTGTGATGGTGACGCACGACATTGAGGAAGCGATTTTTCTTTCCGACCGCGTGGTGGTCATGAACAATGGCCCCGCCGCCACCATCAAAGAAATCGTTGATGTACGGCTCCCTCGGCCGCGTAACAAAAAAGACATTGTCCATGACCCTGCCTACATGGAGATTCACGACCGGTTGATGAGCTTATTGTTCGACAAATTTTCGATTGAAGACGATTAATTGGCCAATACACCTCAACCGAGACAACACAAACCTGTCAGGACGCCAAAATCTGACAGGTTTTGCATTTTTTGATAAATTACAAATTTGAGTAATTTCTGCAATATTAGTTTTAAAATAGCCAAAACTAAAAGCATATTTTGTATTTTAAGTAAAAATAAGTATAAAATTTTGAAGAATTTCATCATTTTAATGAAAAATACTCATAAATAACTTTGAGTATACTTAATTATTTTGTACGTTTGATATACCAAATCGGTGCAGCGTGGCGGCGCTCAACCGATGCAGGTATTCAGGTCTAAGTCACAGTCAATGAGATGAAACAAGCCTTTTCTTTGGGAGGAAAAGACGGGTGAACATTCATCACGGCTTGTGATATACGGCTTTCTACTTTTGCATCGCTTTACGCCCTTACGCTGGCCTTACGTTTTACAATCAACCAAGCAAGCGTCATGGGTCAACCACTTAACAATCAACCCCTTTCTCAGCTAAACGTCTTCAGTTTCAGCGGTGTCCAAATGCGTACGTTCCACATTACGTGGATGACTTTTTTTGTCTGTTTCTTTGGTTGGTTCGGCATAGCGCCGCTGATGCCCGCTATTCGGGCCGATTTGGGATTGACCAAGCCTCAGGTAGGAAACACCATCATTGCGGCGGTATCAGCCACCATTTTTGCCCGTCTCATCATCGGAAAACTCTGCGACAGCTGGGGACCTCGAAAAACCTACACAACGTTGTTGCTGATCGGCTCACTACCTGTAATGCTCGTCGGTTTGGCGCATGATTACACCTCTTTTTTACTCTTTCGTTTGGCCATCGGCGTTATTGGGGCGTCGTTTGTCATTACGCAATTTCATACTTCGGCCATGTTTGCCCCAAACATCAAAGGAACGGCCAATGCCGTAGCTGGGGGCTGGGGTAACCTCGGCGGTGGCATCACGCAGTTGGCCATGCCACTCATTATGGCTACCATCATCGGATTTGGGTTTGTGAAAGCCGATGCGTGGCGTTTGGCCATGATTGTTCCAGGACTGATGATGTTGGCGATGGCCTTTATTTACTGGAAATACACAAAAGATACCCCCGCTGGCAACTACGACGAAATTAACCGCACTGCCGCCGCTAAATCAAGCGTTCCGTTTTGGCAAGCCTGCGCCGACGTTCGCGTTTGGGCCTTGGCCATCGCTTATGCCTGCTGCTTTGGCATGGAGATTACCTTCGATGGCGTAGCAGCACTTTATTTCTTTGACAACTTCCACATGGAAGAAACCGAAGCAGGTTTCTGGGCTATGCTATTTGGATTTATGAATATTTTTGCCCGCGCAGTGGGCGGAATTGTCGCCGACAAAATAGGGCAAAAATACGGAATGCGGGGCAAAGGCATCATGCTGGCTTCGATGCTGTTGTTGGAGGGATGTGGTATCTTACTTTTTGCGCAATCAGGAAATCTGACGATGGCCATTGTGTCGATGCTCACCTTTGCCATGTTTCTGAAAATGGCCAATGGCGGTACTTATGCCATCGTACCGTTTATTAATCCCAAAGCAGTCGGGGTAATATCGGGCGTAGTAGGGGCTGGTGGTAACGTGGGAGGGATGCTAATGGGCTTCTTATTTAAATCCCAGTCCATTTCTTACGGACAGGCATTTATGTACATCGGCGGTATCGTGGTGGTGGTGGGCTTGTTGTTGTTTTTGGTTAATTTCGGTAGAATGGTAACCATAGAACAGGTAGAAACTGAGCTACAAACGGCGTAAGTTTTCGTTCAAAAACCATGTTGGGAACGATTGTCAATAAATGCGATTATTTCGATTACTCTATCGGTTACACGATAAACCATTGAAGTTTTTTCATTAATTACACACTTGCGTAAATGAGAGATTTTAGAAGAAGGAGGACATAATTCACTGAAATTACGAAGTCGGTTGATTAGTTTTTCAGTAGCGTCATCAAACTTAATTGCGGCATTACGATACCCATTATCAAGTAAGTAATTTAAAATTTGGACGTACGAATCTTCAGCCAATTCCGACCAAACAATGTCAAACTCATCGTTCATTTGGTAAGAAGCTTTGAAATACGTTCCCTAACCGCCTGATGCGTTGAAGTTTGTCCATTATCTAATTGCCGGATGCTGTCATGAACAAGGCTTTGTTGAGGTTCGGAAAGCGTATCCCACCAATCTTCCTGAGAAGTAAGATTGAGGAAATAAGCCCGGACATTTTCCAGAATAATCTCATCTTCGGTATTTACTACCAATCGATGTAGCTCATTTTTTAATTCAAGTACTGACATGGCAACACTTTTTTTGAACAAATATAATTCATTTAATCAAATAAAATAGCTGCAAACTGCTCTATGGAAACGTACAAAACCACTTGCTGCTACTGCGGCGTCGGCTGCGGGGTAGTGGTTCAGAAAACCCGCGACGGCCACATTTCAGTGGAGGGTGACCCTGACCACCCATCCAGCAAAGGGATGCTTTGTTCTAAAGGGCGAAACTTGCACTATACCGTCATGGATACGACAGACCGACTGTTGTATCCTCAAATGCGCCGCAATCGTCAAGCGCCCCTGCAACGGGTTACGTGGGACACCGCACTGGAGCGGGCAGCGGCGGTTTTTAAAACCTTTATCGAAAAATACGGCCCCGATTCGGTAGGCTTTTACGCCTCTGGGCAGTGTTTGACCGAAGAATATTACGTAGTCAATAAGCTCATCAAAGGTTTTATCGGTTCAAATAACCTCGACACCAACTCGCGCCTTTGTATGTCGTCGGCGGTGGTGGGATACAAAATGGCCTTGGGCGAAGACTCCGTACCGTGTAGCTACGAAGACATCGAATTGGCGGATTGCTTTCTGATTGCGGGCTCCAATCCTGCGTGGAACCACCCTATTGTGTTTCGACGCATGGAGGCGCACAAAGCGGCCAACCCACGGGTTAAATTTATCGTGGTCGACCCACGCCGCACAGATACCGCTCGCATGGCAGACCTTCACCTTCAAATCAAGCCCGGAACCGACGTAGTGTTGCTCAACGCCATCGCCAAAGGTCTGATTTCGAGAGGATACATTGACGAGCATTTTATCAAAAATCACACCGAAGGCTTTGACATTTACCGCTTACAGGTCACCGAGCGAGACATGCGCGAAGCGGCCAAAATATGCGGTATCAGCCTTCACGACATTCACCAAGCCGTAGAATACATCGGAAAATCCAAGGGATTTATCTCCATGTGGGCCATGGGTTTCAACCAAAGTGTGATTGGGGTTAACAAAAATTTGGCGTTACTCAACCTTCATTTGATTACAGGGCATATCGGAAAAGCAGGTTCAGGGCCATTTTCATTGACTGGCCAGCCCAACGCCATGGGTGGTCGGGAAGTAGGGGGGCTGTCGAATCTTTTGCCCGCACACCGCAACCTAGCCGACCCTACCCACCGACAAGAAGTAGCTGATTTTTGGGGAGTTCCAGCGCTAAATCCCAAACCAGGATTGACGGCTACCGAAATGTTTGAGGCGCTTAAAGATGGCCGCATGAAAGCCATTTGGATCATGTGTACCAATCCGCTGGTAAGCCTGCCCAACGCGCACCTCATAGAAGAGGCCCTGCAGGCGGCCAAGTTTGTGGTGGTACAAGATGTTTCCAATCGTTCTGATACGGTTGCTTACGCTGACTTAGTACTACCCGCCGCCGCGTGGGGCGAAAAAACGGGAACCATGACCAACTCTGAGCGGCGAGTTTCGTACCTCAGTCAATTCAACGAACCCGTGGGAGAAGCCCTCCCCGACAGCGAAATCATCGTCAAATTTGCCCATAAGATGGGTTTTGGTCACGCGTTTAATTACCAAAATGTGTCTGAGATTTACGACGAGCACGTTCGCCTTACCAAAGGAACCAACGTAGATATCAGCGGACTTTCGCATGAGCGGCTACGCACCCAAGGTACCCTGCAATGGCCCGTTCCAACTACAGAATCTAACGGCACACCGCGCCTGTTTGCCGATCACCAATTTTATACCCCTTCTCATAAAGCACAAATCAAAACCATCCCAGACGGCAACCAATCCGAACCCCTCAGCGATGATTTTCCGTTGGTATTGACCACGGGCCGTATTCGTGACCAGTGGCACACGATGACCAAAACGGGTCGGGTCAATAAACTGAATCAGCACATTCCGAAAGCTCTTTTGGAAATAAACCCCGCTGATGCTCTCGAACGCGGCATCAAAGAAGGCGACCTTGTCACCATTCAAAACCCACGCGGACAGGTGCAAGTGCCCGCCAAAATCACAGACGATATTCGGCAAGGAGTGGTGTTTTTACCCATGCACTGGGGAAAAATAATTCAAAGTACGGCCGCCCGCGCCAACAACATTACGAGCAACTTGGTTGACCCTTATTCCAAAGAACCTGACTTTAAATACGCGGCGGTTGAAGTCAGGAAATTTAAAAAAATCAGGGAACGCGTCATCGTCGTGGGGGCGGGAGCAGCGGCGTATAAATTCGTAACCGCCCACCGCCAGCATAACCTTACCGACGAAATTCACGTATTTAGCAAAGAGCCTTTTGCTTTTTATAACCGCGTGATGCTGCCCGACTATATTAGCGGTACTATGCGTTGGGAGAAATTGCTCAAAATGCAGGACGACGAGCGCGCCTTGGTGCATCTGTACGAGGGCCTCAGCATTGAGCACATTGACCGTACTCAAAAAACCGTTCTTGATTCAAAAGGCAATCTCCATCCCTACGACCGCCTCATCATCGCTACGGGCAGCCGATCGGCCACTCCCAAAGATTATGACGTATCTTTAGAGGGGGTTTTTACTATGCGCACACGTCAAGATGCCGACGGTTTAACGCGGCATTTGGGCATTGGTCAGGCAAAACACATCGTTATCGTGGGCGGCGGTTTATTGGGCCTAGAATTGGCAGCTTCGTTGCGCCAACTGGGCCATCAGGCCACCGTCATTCACCGAGCTTCGCGCCTGATGAACCGTCAATTGGACGCCACAGCGAGCACTCTTTTACACGAAGAACTCAAAGACCGCAACATTGATATTTATTATAACGACGAAGTCAAATACTTAGCGGGTCAAAACAACCAAGTCGGCAGTGTCCGCCTCACCTCAGGACAAGTCATTGACTGTGATGCCGTTGTACTGACAATTGGCACGACGCCCAACGTCGAAATCGCCCGTAAAGCTGGTTTGGATGTACAACGCGGGATAGTAGTGAATGCCTATCTCCAAACCTCCGACCCTGCCATCTTTGCCATCGGCGAGGTGGCCGAATTTGAGGGGCAACAGTTTGGAATTACGGCCGCCGCGGAGGAGCAAGCCGAAGCACTATGCGCCTATTTCAACGGCGATATTCAAAGTTATTATCGGCCCACCATTTCCATGAATATCCTGAAAATGGAAGGCTTGGATTTATGCTCGTTGGGCATAACCGAAATCCCCGCCAACGGGGCTGGTACTGGGTACGAAGAGGTTTTGTTTATGGACAAACAAAAACGATATTACAAAAAATGCATCATTCACGGCGATAAACTCGTCGGGGCTATTTTGTTGGGTGATAAATCGGAGTTTACGGAATTCAAATCATTGATTCAGCACCAGACCGAACTTTCGGAAAAACGGCTCAAATTGCTCAGAAGCGGCAAATCTGCCCCTGCGCTCAAAGGAAAAACGGTGTGCTCTTGCAACAACGTAGGCGACGGAAACCTGCGCGACGCCATCGCGGGCGGTTGCACTGATTTTCAGACGCTGTGCCAACAAACGGGGGCTGGAACGGGTTGCGGGAGCTGTAAACCAGAGGTAAAAGCAATGCTTGAAAGGAGAAGTGAGAAGTCAGAAGCGAGGAGGTAGCAGGTTGGGGTGGAGGTATGAAAATGGAAGTAAGAGTATAAAAAATAAATATTGCCTAGTGCGAACTTTCGATTTTGGGAAAAGGTTCTGCAATAATTGCCCAAAACGAACTAAGTTATGCAACACACTATTTTTCAATCATTTATTAACAACGCCATTGGGGTTTTACAGGAATCAACGGATATGCTCGGCCTTGCGATTGCAGGTTCTTGGATTACCGACGAAACCGATTCGTTTTCCGATTTAGACCTTGTGTTGGTTTCTACTACCAAAATTTCTGACAACCCTGAGCAAATGAAAGCCGTAGCCAATCAGCTCGGGACGGTTCTTTCTTCCTTCACGGGAGAGCATGTGGGCGAGACGCGGTTACTGATTTGTTTATACAGCAATCCGCTTTTGCACGTAGACATTAAATTTTTGACGCTGGATGAATTTCATCATCGCATAGAAAATCCAGTGGTCGTGTGGGAACGCGACAATCAACTTACCAACATCATCCAAAAAACGCAGGCAGTATGGCCTTACCCTGATTATCAATGGATTGAAGACCGATTTTGGGTTTGGATTCATTATGCTACCCTGAAAATTGGAAGAGGAGAATTACTGGAAGCCTTTGATTTTCTGGGCTTTATTCGAATGGTGGTTTTAGGCCCTTTATTACACATCAAAAACGGCAATCAACCGCGCGGTGTCCGAAAAGTGGAAACCAAACTTACCATGGGGGACTTTACAGAACTGCGCAAAACGGTAGTCCCCATGACCAAGACCTATTTGGTGGCAGCACTGTGGAAATCCATCAAACTTTATGAAGATTTGCGGAAGCATCTTTTCGACACAAATATTACGCTGAAAGAAGATGCCGCTCAAGAAGTCAAAGTATATTTGTATAAAGTGGAAAAAATGTAGCACAAGGCATCTGATATAAATAATCCAAAACCAATGGCTTACCTACGTATTTTAACCCCCGGCGGGGTAGTCACCCCCGACGAACTTCAACAATTGGCGGCTTTGTCGCGGCAATGGGCGCTGGGCAAAATAGAAGTAGGATTTCGGCAGGATTTGCTCTTACCGTGCACTGATTCCCAGCTTTCGGCACTTCGTCTGCAACTTGGTTTGCAGGGTTTTCAGGTAGAAGAAGCCATTCCCACTCACCCCAACATTGTTTCGTCGGTGGTGGCGCAAAACATTTTCCCTAAATTATCGTGGTTGCGCTCTGGTGATTATTTAGACATTTTGGATTCATTTGACTTTCAACCTACTCTCAAACTTAACCTCATTGACCCAACGCAGGAGCTGATTCGTCCTCTAACGGGAGAGCTCAATTTTGTAGCTTCTCCCACTCCTTCTTTTTGGTATTTGGCGATCAACTTACCCACTTTGGGGACCTTACAGGTATGGCCAGAATTGGTAGATGGCGAACAAATCCCCAACTGGGTACGCGCCATCGAGAATGCGTTAAAAGGCCCCGAATCTGTCGATAGTTTTGATAAATTATTTCAAACCGTTACGGCCCAATTTGCGGGACGAACGCGCCGTATTCAGAAAGAATTAAAACTGACGCCCAAGCCCTATCCGCACCACGAGGGTATTTATCGTTACGACGAGCGCTACTGGATTGGACTTTATCAGCGCGACAATGAGTTTGAAGCTTCGTTTATTGACGCCCTATGCCAGCTTTGCAAAGACACCAAAATCGGCCGTCTCTACCCTACTCCTTTCAAAACGTTTATTGTCCGTGATATTCCGAAAGAAACAATCTATCAGTGGGAGAAATTATTGGGTCTTTGGGGCATTCACACGCATTATTCATCGCTTGAGCTCAACTGGCAGCTGCCTGATGCCGATGCCGCCGCCCTACGTCTCAAAACCGAACTCGTCGATGCCTTTGAGCGCACCCGGATTCGTACCTCAAGTTTGAGTTTCAGCATAGGTCAACGAAATGCCGATACCACTTCTACAATTGTCATCGAGCCACTTTCTGCCGATTATCAGCGCTTTCGTATTATCCATTCTCCCGATTTTTTCATAGGGAACACAGAATGGGAAACCTTTGCGGCCGACGTGGCCCGCAAAAATCTCCCCGAAGTATTGAGGCGTTTGACCCAAAAATACTATGAGCAGTTGTCCACCGAAAAAAAAGCAGGGATTCTGCGAACAACGGCAACCCTCAAACCCGTGATGACTGAAAAAGTGATGCAGTGCAAACATTGCCTCACCGTGGCCGAAGTTGCCCCACCTTTACCTGCAATGTATGTATGTTCTACATGCAATGCTCCCGCGAGTGATTTCATGGCAGTGACGTGGGAGATTATCACGTAATGGGGAAGCAGTACGCCCGGGGTTTTGAAAATCTCAGTGACGCATTGCCCTGTTGAAGGATACCGTGCGGGCGGTTTCTCAAAACCGCCGTACGGGGTTACTCCTAACCCCATACACCTTCTCCATTCTGCACATCCTTCTTCCAAATAAAGTTACCAATAACCTCTTATTACGTCATAGTGTTGTGCGGGCGATTTTGAGAAACCGCCCGCATAGTAATAGGCATTTGCCTCAAAATATATGTGGAATTATGGGAACCAAACGTATTTCTTTTTCGGATGATGAACGTTGCTTTTTTATTACGACCTCCTGTTACCAACATAAATATCTCTTGTTTAACAAAACCTGTTTTGATATTCTGCTTACCAACTTTCATTTCTACAATGCCCGTTATCAGGCCAAGTTGCTCGGATATGTTCTCATGAGCAATCATATTCACTTTATTATCTATTTTCAAGACCGTAATTTTCTCTCAAAATACCTGCGTGATTTCAAAAAATATAGGGTGATTGCATCAAACGTTAAGTTGACTCAGTAGCGTCATTAAATAGGCATCATCCCGAGCAGCTTTCTTGCGTTTGCGCTTTAAACTCATTTTAGTCGGGTCTCGGCTGATCA
>JAIXPV010000382.1 GCA_027486105.1 Runella sp.
CAGCCGACTTGTTTGTGTGAATTTTGAGACGAAAACAACCACAAACAAGTCATGAAAACAACTATTTATTCTCTTTTGACGGCCGTCAGCCTATTAACAGCCCTTTTTCTCAATTTCACTTCTCAAGCGCAGTCATCTGCTACACAAACCGTACGAGGCAAGATTACCGATGCCGCCTCAAAAGCCCCCGTAGTGGGTGCTACGGTGGTGGTGGTCGGAAGCACGCCCCTCAACGGCACCACCACCGATACAGACGGCAATTTTCGTTTGTCGGGCGTATCTACGGGCCGAATTGCACTGAAAATCACCTTCATCGGGTACGAAGACATCTTTGCCAAAGACATCATCGTAAACGCGGGCAAAGAGGTCGTTTTGGATTTTCCCATGACCGAGAGTTTTACAAAACTCAACGAAGTAACCGTTAGCTATAAACGCAGCGAAGACAACAAAGTCGCCAACAACGAAATGGCTACCGTGAGTGCGCGACCGTTTAGTCCCGCCGAAACCCTAAAATACGCCGGTAGCCTCGGCGACCCCTCCCGGATGGCGGCCAATTTTGCAGGCGTAAGCGGTGCCAACGACGCCCGTAACGACATTGTAGTGCGCGGAAACTCCCCCGCTTCATTGCTCTGGCGGCTCGACGGCGTCAACATACCTAACCCCAACCACTTCGGCTCGCTGGGGACATCGGGCGGGCCTGTTTCGATGCTAAATACCAATTTGTTGGCAAAATCTGATTTTCTAACGGGCGCTTTTCCTGCCGAATACGCCAACGCGCTCGGCTCTGTCTTTGATTTACGATTACGCAAAGGCAACGACGAGAAGCACGAATTTCTCACCCAAATCGGCTTCAACGGCGTGGAGGTAGGCGCAGAAGGACCATACAGCAAAAAATCAAAGGCTTCGTATTTGGTCAATTATCGTTACTCACTTTTTGGGTTGATGTCCAACATTGGATTTGAAATTGCGGGAACCCCTTATTACCAAGACTTTACGTTCAAAACCGATATTCCAGTTGGAAAAAAAGGGAACCTAAGTTTTTGGACCATTGGCGGCAAAAGCAACGTCACGTTTTTGGGAAAAGATGTAGACACTGAAAAAGGCGATGCCTACGGCGACGAAAACAACAACACCCGCGTCAATTTCGAATCAGGTGTTGCAGCGCTGTCGTACGAGCACCGTTTTTCGGACAGGACCTACGGTAAAATCACGCTTTCGGGTTCGCGCTCCACCCAGAATTTCAAGGGGGATACCGTACTTTATAAAACAGGTGTCAAAGAGGTTTTGCAGGAAATTCCGAACGAAGAAGCGCTATTTACCAACGAAAAGCTTTCCATTAACGCATCCGTTAACCATAAAATCAACGCCAAAAGTAAACTGTCGGGCGGAATCATCGTTGACTTGAATCGGTTTGATTTGCTCAACCGAGCACTTTATCCAGCGGTAGTTTCACGAAGAAATACCCAAGGCGAAACCATGCTCTCCCAAGCCTATATTCAGTGGAAACACCGTTTCAGCCAAAATCTAACCCTAAATGCGGGTCTGACAGGTTTGCACTATGAACTCACCAACAAAAGCGCCGTGGAGCCGCGTCTGGGTTTGAGTTATGTCCTGAACGAGCGCAGCACACTAAATTTAGCCTACGGCCTACACAGTAACCTCCAACCGCTCCTGCTGTATTTTTACCAATCACCCAACCCAGATGGAGGTTATAATCTCTCTAACAAAGACTTAGGTTTTACACGGAGTCACCACATCGTATTAGGCTACGAACGAAATCTCACCGAAAATATTCGTTTAAAAGTAGAAACCTATTACCAATCATTGTTTGATGTTCCAGTGCAAAGTACACCTGGCTTCTATTCGGTGTTGGTAGAAGGTGCCGATTTTGTGCCTATTGACCAAGGAAATTTGGTCAACAAAGGAACTGGCCGTAACTACGGTGTTGAAATTACCCTCGAAAAATATTTTTCTAACAACTATTATTTCTTACTGACGGGATCGCTGTTTGATTCCAAATATAAAGGCAGCGACGGGATTGAACGCAATACCCCTTTCAACGGCCATTATGTGTTGAATGCACTAGCTGGTAAAGAAATTCAATTGGGGCAAAATAGCTCTTTAAGCATCAATTGGAAACTCACTACCGCTGGAGGGCGCTATATTCGCCCCATCAATTTAGGCGCTTCGGCCGACGCCCAAACGACCGTTTATGATGATGAGCGTGCGTTTTTACAACAGCAAAATGGCTACTTCCGAACCGACCTTAAAATTGGTTACAAGCTCAATCGAAAACACACCACGCACGAAATTGCCATTGATTTACAGAACTTTACCAACAGTCAGAACATATTCCAACAAGCTTATAATCCACGTACCAATCGCATTGGCACGGCCTATCAACAAGGCTTTCTACCGATTCCCTTTTATCGTTTGACATTCTAATTTTAAACTCGCCATTCCAAGCATTGAAGTCTTGGAATGGCTACCCATCATCTAACCATGAGCACTAACAAAACAATAGCCATCGTAGGCGCTACGGGGCGCTTGGCACAACCAGTGATTCGACAACTGCTTTGGCACGGCTACCAGGTGCGGGCCGTTGTGAGGAATATCAAAAAAGCCCATAATATGCTACCCGATTCGGTGGTATCGATACAAGGTGATGTTGCCGACACAGTCAGCCTTATGCAGGCTTTTAAAGGAGTTGATTACGTTTACATCAACCTCAGTGCCGATGAAGTGCAGCCCAACCAAGCGTTTTATACCGAGCGAGAAGGCATTCATAACATCGTCAAAGCCTGTCAACTCAATGGTGTTCAGCAGATTATAAAAATCAGCGCTTTGGGGGCGTACCCCTTTATTGAGCACCACAAAGATATTTTACAGAATCAAATTAGGCGACAGGGGCATCGTTTTATTGAGCAATCAAACATTCCATTCACCATTTTTCATCCAACGTGGTTTTTGGACAGCCTATTTTGGGCTATTAAAAAAAACAATTTTCAATGGATTGGGCAACCCGTCGATTTTTACTGGATTAGCTCGGATGACTATGCCGTGCAAGTCATAGAAGCCATCGGAAATCCACAGGCGTTTGATACGCATTATGCCGTGCAAGGACCCGAAAAAATAAATTACAAACAAGTCATTGACCGGCTAAAAACCTCTTTCAACCCCCACCTAAAAATGCAAGTGCTGCCCCTTTGGATAGTCAAATTGATGGGATTTTTCTCGCCTAAAATGAGGCACTTGGCCGAGCTTTTTGACTTTTATGCGCAAACCAACGAGGCATTTTACGCACAAAAAACCTGGACAGACTTGGGCAAACCACGTACTTCCCCCGAGGAATTTGCCCAGCAATTCATGGAAGAAAAAAGTTTGTATCTTTGATAAAAAATTTACCATTCATGGAAACTGTCGTACCCAACGACCGCAAAGCAAGGCTCATCGGTATCCCACTGCTCAGCTTGATGATTCCACTTATTACCCACAGCGACGTTTTTTTGGCGGGGGATTTGAATGGAATATTTCATTGGCTCAGCACCTGCTTTCTCAACACTTTTTTGCTGTGGGAGGGCAATCGGTACATTTTCATTAAATCGCGGCAGTTTTTTCCACAATACAACCAAACCACCCAACGACTAGTCTACCAAACCATTGCGAGTATAGCATATACGCTCTTGACTACGATTATCGTTGATTATTTTTTTTGTAATCAATTACTTGGTTGGGAAGAGCGAGCACCGTTTTTAATCGGTTTTCGAATCAGCCTCATTCCTACTTTAGTAGTGACACTTATTTACGAAAGCGTCTTTTTCTTTCAGGCGTGGCAGCAAAATGTAAAAAAAACAGAATCCCTCGCCCGCGAGAATGTTCAATCTCAGCTCGAAGCGCTCAAAAGTCAGCTTGACCCCCATTTCCTTTTCAACAGCATGAATACGTTGGCCGCGCTTATCGATGACGAAAACGCCCCCGCCCAAAAATACCTCGATCAACTCTCGGATGTGTATCGGTATGTGCTGGTCAGCAGGGAAAAGTCAACCGTCACGCTGGAAGAGGAAATGGCTTTTTTGGATGCATACATTTATCTCAACAAAACACGTTTTCGGGAAAATCTGCTGGTAGAAGCACAAGTTGACGAGGCCGCTTACCAAAAACAGGTAGCGCCATTGAGTCTACAGATGTTGCTTGAAAATGCCATCAAACACAACATCATTTCAAAAGAAAACCCGCTCACTATAAAGATTTTACAGGAGAATGATTATCTAAGTGTAGCCAACAATTTACAGGAGAAAAAGACGTTTGAAAAATCAACCAAAGTAGGGCTGCAAAACATCATCAACCGGTATCGTTTGTTGACCGACCAACAGGTTGAGATTCATAAAAATGAATGGAATTTTACGGTACGTATCCCCTTGCTTCCATGAAAGCCCTGATCATCGAAGACGAATATCCCGCCGCGGAGCGCCTTACCAAAATGATTCAAAAAACCGACAGCACTATTGAGGTGTTGGAGGTATTGGAAAGTATTGAAGCCGCCAAACGATGGTTTTCCAGCCATGAGTCACCAGATTTGATTTTCTCCGACATTCAACTCTCCGACGGACTGAGTTTTGTGATATTTGACGAAATATCTATCAATAGCCCTATTATTTTCACCACTTCTTATGACGAATACGCCATTAAGGCCTTTAAGGTCAAGAGCATAGATTATTTACTCAAACCCATTAAGCCCCAAGAGCTTAGCGCTGCTATTGAAAAATACCGCGCGCTTACGGGGACAAATGCTCACCAACACTACGGCCAAAAAATTCAGTCTTTACTCGACATCCTTCCGTCGGCAGGTCGCAAATACAAAAACCGTTTTTTGGTCAAACAACACGAGCAGTATGTACCCATTCACCGACACGAAATCGCTTATTTTTTTACGGCCAACGAAATGGTTTGTTTGATTTGTAATGACAATCGGCAATTTCTAATCGACTATACCCTCGAAGAATTAGAAAAAATGCTCGACCCTAGTCATTTTTTTCGACTTAATCGACAATTTATTGCGGCTCTTTCGGCCGTCAAAAAAATCCACTCTTACTTCAACGGAAAGCTTAAACTCGACCTTCACCCCGAGCCACTACAAGAAATCCTCGTCAGCCGCGAAAAAGCCTCTTCTTTTAAAGAGTGGATAGAAGGCTAGAAAATATTAGACCGCACTTTTGCGGTACTTATAAGGGGTCATTCCATAAAATTTCTGAAACGTTTTATTGAACTTAGAGGGCTGTGAATAACCCACACGTTGTGATACTGAACTCGCAGTTTGGCCACCGCGTAACAAGCTCGCCGCGTATTCCATTTTATATTCCATATAAACCCGATAAAAGGGTTTACCAAAACGAGCTTTAAAGAGTTTCTTAAATTGGGCAATACTTATTCCTACTTCCGTAGCAATCTCCTCCATTTTCGGGGGTATTTTTTCTACTCCTTCCACAATGTATTTGTGGTATACCCTGTCAATAGGATGTGAATCAGACAAAGGCTCTTTGCCTAAATTCAGCGGTGATTCGATCGACGTATTCATTCGTGGTAACGATGTTTCAATTCCTGAAAGCGTAAACGAAATCTGATTACTTAAGAGGAACGGCAAAATTTTATCTATATGCCCCACATTCAAGTAAATATTCATTTGCAGGGAACTCTCTGTTAGATTACGACTTAACTCATTCATAAGTACACATTGATGGTGGTTATTAGACGATTACTGATTGCCAACCTATTACCCAAAAATTAGATATAGCTATCAAGTCTAAAGACAAAAATTATACATCCCAAATTTTGACAACTATTGGGATACATTCGGTTGCCTTGAGGTTACAAGCCACCCTACAAGGGATAAAAACCACCAAGTGAAAGACATATTTTTTAAACAAAAAAAAATCGCACATTTTAACGTTTGTGGATATTTACTTTGGAAGCTATCCTCTTTTTAGAATATGTACAATTTTCACATATAATCATCCAAAAAAGACATTTCTTATTCTAATAGGAATAATTCATTGTTTTTTTTGCAAAAAAGTTACTTCGAGTATATATTTTGGTCTTATTATTAAAATGTAAATTTTTCACCTTAGCACCTAAACTCACTTTCAATGGGCATACAAAATATCCTCCTTATGACAAATAATCCAGGTTATGGGTTACAATTAGACCAATCCTTGTCGCTGCTAGGGTATAACATCATAGGCCACCTTAACTGCTATCAAAAAGCCCTTGATTTGATGAGCCTTACCGACACCGAATTAGTCATTATGGACATTGCATTGGAGGGAGCTCAGAATGGATTGAAATTGGCCGAAGAACCCGCCTTCCAAAACCTTCCAGTTATTTTATTGACCGACCATGACTCTTCCGAAATATATCAAAAAGTATCTGCTATAAACCACCCTTTTACATTATATTTGGTCAAACCATTTCACATCCATACACTCGACAGCATCATCAAGATATTGGCACAACACCCCATCCAAGAGCCAAAATTCATTCAAGGAAACTCACGAGGTGAATTTATTGCCATCAAAGAAATAATGTATATAGAAGTGGAGCATAATTACATATTTATACAAACTACAACACGCCGGTATGCCTTCAAAAAATCATTAACTCAGCTGAAATTGCAACTACCCATCAATCGTTTTCTTCAAATCCACCGCAGTTTTTTGGTTAATAAAAAATTCATCAAAAAAATAGATCTTGAAAAAAATATCGTTGAAATTGAGGGGTATACCCTCCCTTTAAGTCGCCGTATGAAGCACACTCTACTTTCCAAAAATACGAGTCAACACCCGCTAAATTAGACTCTCCCTCAATACCTCAGGGCTGCTTCTTATATATGCGCAAAAACGCTACTTAGTGGCGGGGCGAAATTTATTGCCCCTAGAAGTAGCAACCCTTTCTCCCCCTTTAATAATAAAGTATCGATACCAACGAAAAAGATATCGAGTCAATTCCAGACGAAGGCCACAATAGCGAAGGCAAACCAGTTTGGCTGAATTATTGAAGTACTTCCTTTATAGAAAAATCTCTTTTCCTCAAAATATCATTAAGCTACGTGTTTCACAATCAGCTGTTTGGCAATCGGCAACAATGTTTCCTGCACGGGATAGTCGGCGGGAGATTCGATCAGATAGGTAGCAGGGTTTGGCAATTCACGTCGTTTTTTGATGAGTGTCAGCTTGAGGTTTTCAAAAGTTGTTGAAATACTTTTACGCACGGTTTCGAGGTAGGTTGTTTGTACACCTCTTTGTTCTCGATGCTCAAAAAGGCGAATTTGATAGTGATAAATATCCGTTTCATGACGGCGGGCTCGGTACAGAAAAAGATACCCTTCTTTCAAATGTAGAGGTACAATACCTACGGGAGCAAATGTCAATTGGGCTTCAATGTCGGCATACTGAGCCCGGCCTTGTGTCAGCGTTTGCTGAAAAAGTGGCAGAGAATACTCTAAAATACTGTCAATTTCGGAGAGTTGCTGACTTTCCTGAAATTTTTCGTAGACAAATCGTTTTTTTTTGAAATCTACCCCAGTCACCTTTTTGGGAAATGAAGCAACAATTTCACTTTTCGTATTTTTAAGTTGTGAGGCAGTTTCAAAGTGGGTCTGGACATCAGGCAAATCAGGAAAAAGTCTTGCCTGACTAAAATTACCCTTAACATCCTGTAAATAAGCCAATAGCAAGTATTTTTTATACTCAAAATCAATCCATCCATCGGTAAGCCAATCGGTAGTCAAAGTTGCCATATACTTTCTTTTTAATATTGGTAAATCAGTAACAAATTGTGGGTGCACTATAAAAAGCACTGAGAAGATGGTATTTTTCTAAATACTTAATACTTCAATCTAGCTACACAAATCAAATTCCAATTTAATAAAAAAACGAATACTGCCAAATAAAACACAATAAAAAGTTGCGTACTGCCAATGATTATTCCGACTATGACAGACTTTACCCCTCAAAACCCCAAAAAACTGCAAAAATGGCAGAGAATTGTGCTAATTAGTTGCTGGCACAGAAAATGATACCTTTGCCCTCGAAAAACTTATTAATAAGTTCTGTAAATTTTAAACCAATTAAAACCCCTGATAACTATGTCAGCAGTTGCAGAAAAAGTAAATGTTAAGCCGTTGGCAGATCGCGTGCTAGTACAAGCCGCTCCTGCCGAAGAGAAAACCGCTTTTGGTATCATTATCCCCGACACTGCAAAGGAGAAGCCTCAACGTGGTACGGTAGTAGCAGTAGGTCCTGGCAAAAAAGATGAGCCCCTTTCCGTTAAAGTAGGCGATACAATTCTTTACGGCAAATATGCAGGTACTGAAATTACCGTAGAGGGTCAAGAATACCTCATCATGCGCGAATCTGACATTTTTGCGATTATCTAAGTTATACGTTAATAGTTATCTGTTTAACCCAATTTTGTTAATCTCCAGATAACTCATAACAGTTAACTAATAACAAATCAACCATTAACAATTAACTTATTTACAAGACATGGCTAAGAAAATATTTTTCGATATCGAAGCACGTGACAAAATTAAAAAAGGCGTAGACACCCTTGCCAACGCCGTTAAGGTAACGCTTGGACCTAAAGGTCGTAACGTTATTATTGACAAAAAATTCGGTTCACCTGCCATCACCAAAGACGGTGTAAC
>JAIXPV010000588.1 GCA_027486105.1 Runella sp.
AACCGCTAAGCGGTCGTCTATGGTTGAAGCCGTGTTGATGGGCGACGATTTTTGTCGGGAGGTTCGGGCCGTTTTTTTTCGACAAGACTCAGCGTAAAACAAATTCAGGGCAACGCAAATAAAAACGTCAAACACGGCTCCCAATATCCAAATAGGTTTTACTTTTGCCCAACTAAAGGGGATAGAAAGATGCGGAATTAGGCTATACACCCATACATCAAAAATGGCCAATAATCCCGTCAGCACTCCTACTACACTTATAATAATAAGGATGCGCCTAAGAATAAACTGTTCGGGAACAATGGCGAGCACTTTTCGAATGGCAATGGTCAGCAACACAATAGAGAACCAATAAAGCCCGCAAATCACGACTGTACCCGCGATAAAAGCATCTCGAGAACGGAAATAATCCATTCCGATGAAGAAATAGTTGCCGATGGTAAACAGCAATGGCATCATCAGCAGATGATAACGCCATTCAGCAGGTGAAAAAAAGCGGGGTCGAAACACGTTTAGGTTAAATTACATGATGTTGCCATGATGCATTGCGGGATGAAGATAAGCGGCAATTACCTAAACAAGGAAATCATCGGCCTTTTTTTACAGATTTTTATGAATGAATTGAGAAAAAGACCGCTTGAATTGTGAAAGAGCCTAACCCGATGATTCTATTCGCTCTGAGGGTGTCGGGAATTCAAACCCCCAAGAAATTGTAGTAGGTAAAGTAGTAAGTTGTACTTTTACGGCAAGAATCATTTTCCTTTCAAACTATCTATGTCAACACTCAATAAACCCGTGCGCGTTCTGGTGGTAGGATGCGGAAACATGGGAGCCTCCCACGCAACGGCGTATCATAATGCCGAAGGTTTCGAAATCTGCGGAATAGTTTCAACCGGAAAAAGCAAGGAAGTCCTGAATGAAAAACTCGGCGGCGGCTATCCGCTTTTCTCAGATTATGCCGAAGCCCTAAAAGCCACAACCCCCGACGCAGTTTGTATCTCGACCTATCCCGATACCCATGAGGCGTTTGCGGTGATGGCCTTCGAGCATGGCTGTCACGTATTTATCGAAAAACCCGTTGCTGATACCGTTGAAGGTGCAAAGCGCGTGGTAGCGGCGGCCGTGAAAGCCAATAAAAAACTGGTGGTGGGCTATATTTTGCGGCACCATCCGTCGTGGGAAAAATTTGTGGAACTAGCGCAAGAACTTGGTAAGCCCTTGGTCATGCGCATGAACCTCAACCAGCAAAGCCACGGCTACATGTGGGATGTACACCGCAATTTGATGAAAAGTCTGAGTCCAATTGTGGACTGCGGTGTTCATTACATCGACGTGATGTGCCAGATGACTCGCTCAAAACCCGTTTGGGTATCGGCCATTGGTGCCCGATTGACCGAAGAAATTCCCGCAGGAAATTATAATTACGGACAGTTACAAATCCGTTTTGAGGATGGTTCTGTGGGCTGGTACGAAGCAGGATGGGGCCCGATGATGAGCGAAACTGCTTTTTTTGTTAAAGACGTGGTCGGCCCCAAAGGCTGCGTTTCTATCGTGGCCAAAGAAGCGGGTGGCAGCGGTAAATCTGACAATGTAGATGCGCATACCAAGACCGAATCGTTGCGTTTTCACCACTCCGAGTTGAACGAAAACAACCAGTTTGTTAAAGAAGATGAGTGGATAAACCTGACCGACGAGCCAGACCACCAGGAACTTTGCAACCGCGAACAAAGCTATTTCTTAAAAGCCATCTTGGAAGACGTTGACCTGACTGATCACATGAACGACGCCGTCAATAGCCTTCAAATTGCCTTTGCCTGCGACGAATCGGTGCGCACGGGTGAAGTGGTGAGATTGTAATTCATAAAGGTAAATTTTGGGGAGTGTGCTCAACCGAGCGCACTCCTTTTTTATTCACCCATCCATGCCCTGAACTCTGGGGCTTTGTAGCGGCTAATAATTAATTCGTCGTCGGTGAGGGGTTTAAGCGTGATTTTAAGGCGACCGTTAAGATGAACTTGAATTTTGTCGATAGATTGCCGCGCCACCAAATACTGCCGTGTAACCCTAAAAAATGCTTTAGGATTGACCATCGTTTCCAATTCTTCGAGCGGATATTCAATCAAATACGAACGTTTATCGCGGGTTTTAACAAACGTAAGTCCTTCTTTACTTTCAAAATAAGCAATGTCTTCCGCCCGGAGAGGCAACAGCTTGGTTCCTTGTTTGAGCAAAAAACGGTCGCGGTAGTCGGGCCTGACCTGCTTCTGCGAGTTAAGCATTGCTTTTAATTCGTCCAAATTAAGAGTGTTTTCGAGCGCCCCAAACGTTTTTCGTAAGTGTTGAAATTTCCGAAGACTTTGTCGGAGCATATCTTCTTCGATGGGTTTGAGCAAATAATCAATGCTGTTTACTTTAAAGGCCTGAATCGCAAATTCGTCGTAGGCTGTTGTAAAAATAACCGGACATTTAAGCTGAATTTGATTGAATATCTCAAAACTTTGACCGTCGGCCAACTCAATGTCCATTAGCGTCAAATCAGGAGCAGGATTCGTACGAAACCATTCTACGCTGCTTTCGACACTCTCCAACATCGCCACTACTTCAATGTTGGCGTCAATTTCCGTGACCATGACTTGGAGGTGTTCGGCGGCTAATTCTTCATCTTCGATAATGACGACTTTCATTATTCTTGGGGTTTAATGAGCGGAATTCTGACGATATAATTTTCGGTATCCTCATACAAATCAATGGGAGGTAGTTGCAATAATTCGTATTTGGCGCTGATACTGACAAGGCCTTTTTTGGTGGTTGGCAGCGAGTCATTGTTTTTGCGTTGTAAATTATTCGACACCTGAATATATGCATCATCCACACTTTCAATTCTGATGGTCAAGGGGGTTTGGCTTGAAACCTTATTATGTTTGACCGCATTTTCAACCAAGAGCTGCAACGTCATGGGCGGAAGCTGGTAATTGTGCCATTGTGGATTGACTTTCACTTCCAGGTGCAGCCCCTTGCTAAACCGGGTTTTGAGCAGACTGAAATAGGCGTGCATAAAATCAAGTTCTTTTTGGAGCGAAATGAGCACCTGCTCGTTGCTTTGTAACAAATACCGATATACCTGCGACAAATCAGTAATAAACTTCATGGCCGTTTGGGTTTGTTGGGTTTTGACCAACGCCTGAAGCGCATTGAGGCTGTTAAAAAGAAAATGGGGTTTGACTTGATTTTTTTTTTTTTCTTACTGCATTTCTAAATTGGCACGGGCTAGTTCTTCCTTCTGCCGATTGACGATGTTCCATTGCTGAAAAAAATAATGGCTTTCGTAGAGGGAATAAATGATGGTAAAGTTGAAAAAACTCAGCCCTGTCATAAACAAAACGTCGATGTCGGCGTCGGTGAGAGCGGTATTTTTATAAACCCAATATTTGAGGGCAATGAACCGACAGCCCACCGCAACCACGGTACCTGGAAACATCAGCGCGATGAGTGTTAAAATTCGTTTGCGGGTGTTGGGAATCCCCTGAAAACGCCGTCGTACCTGAAAAACCAAAAAACGTACCAAAATCCAAGTAAAATAGACCGAAAGTAGCCCAAAAACCAGAAACTTAAACGAAGGTACGACCCCATTAAACATGTTTAGATTGAAGAAAATCGTCGAAACTGCCCAAAGGGCTAAAGGGCCTAGTAAGAGTAATTTTCGGTCGTCGGGTCTATCCATGACGGATTTTGATAAGTTTAAGGTCGAGACTAATTAAGTTTTGAAACAAACCTACACAGGTCAATTTTTGCGTCCGTAGTACGGAATAAATATTGTCCAAAAATCTGCCGACCCGCATTGATGGAAATGAATAAATAAGTATCGGAAGCGGGCACGTATATCAATTGAGTTGTGGCCCCGATATTGTCGCCTTCGTGTCCGTAGGTGGGTACTCCTTTGTTGTATTCAAAGTATTCTAACCCCAAACCATAGTCTGGCACCGTCGATTCTTTGCCTTTTATCCACGTGCGCATTTCGTTCAACGATGATTGATTCACCACTTTGCCCGCGTTCAATGCTTCCAGAAATTGGATGGCATCGGTGCCGTTGGCGGCAATACCGCCATAGCCTTCAATCGACTTACCGATGGCGTTGTTCCATTGGGTGATATTTTCCAATTGTCCGTTGTTGTAGCGTTCAAAATAATAATTGGGAAAGCCTAACGAACGAATTTGTTGATTCGTAAGGCCAAAATACGTTTTGGTCAACGCCAACGGTTGTAAGATTTCTTCCTTTAGAAATTGGCCGTAAGATTTGCCCGAAAGTTTTTCGATAATCAGTTGCAATAATAAATAGTTGGTGTTAGAATACAAATAATCCGTGCCCGGCTCAAAACGAGGTTTTTTATGGTAGGCCGTTTTCAGTTGTTCCAACAGGGGTTGTTGGTCAAAGGGGTTGTTAAATTGTCGTAGTTGAAACTCGGGCAACGAGGTGAAATTAGGAAAACCAGAGCTGTGATTGAGCAGCATCCGCACCGTAATTTTTTCACTGTTGAGGAGGTTTTGGGTGATGTCAGCGGGTAAATAGGTCGTAATAGATTCGTCCAAAGCCACCAATCTACGTTCCTTTAGTTTCATGGTGAGGGCGGCGGTATAGGTTTTTGTAAGGCTGTACAACCAAGCCACCATGTTGTCCTGCATAGGGGTTTTATCTTCAATTCGGGCGTAGCCACCATTGACAACATACCAACCTGCTGGACTTTTGACCATAACTTGAATGCCCGGGACTCCCTTGGCAACGTGTCGGTTGACGATGGCCGTCAGTGAGTCTTTCATGGGGTGCGCTGCATTGACGGCAAGGGTGCCGGGGATGTTTGCCACCGTATCGTCATAGAGATTTTTCTGACAGGCGGTTGTGGTAATTACAAGGAAAATAAATCCGATTAGTTGGTTTTTCATGTCTGTATGAATTTATAAAAATACTGATTAATGCTGTTTGGGGGCATATTTTACCCCTACTAAAAAGGTAGAAGTAGGCATGGGGGTAAGGTCGGGAGTGTACCCAAAATGGGCACCTAATTGATAGGCAATGTACGGTCTAAATTCTCCCTGATGGGTTGAAATGCCCCGATAGCCCATGCTTAGTTGTAATGGTACCTGAATGACGCCTTTGTAGGCGCGGCCATTTTTCCATTCTGAGCCCGTCCATTGGAGCGAACGCGAAGGATGGAACCAACAGCGATATCCGCCGCCAATGCCGATGCCCAGCTCTAGGTGATTGGCCACCACGGGAGTGTATTGAAACAGGGCTTGAAGGGTGAGCGCATCGCCTTGGTACTTGTGGCGGGCGTAGCCAATGCGCAGGGTAAGCCCGAGGGTTTGACGCCTATTGAGCGATTGGTGGACGCCCGCCATAACGACGGGCTGAGGGTTGTTATACGAAAACCCTTTGAGGGGAATATGAAAGGCCTGAACTCCCGCTGAGACATCAACCAGCGTTTGGTTTTGGGCTGATAGTGAGGATAATAGGCCGATTGAAAAGCAAAAGAGCAAAAAATGTTTCATGGTGACTGTTGGTTGATTTGACAGCACAAAATTTCATTTTTGCTCTTTTAGTTGCCAATTGTGGCGGGGTGAATGGTTGATTGCCATTCTTGAATTGTCATAATTTTAAGGTGACTGGTTTGGCCGAATTTTCCGTAAAACTCTCGGTCCGACGGTTTCAAACCGTCAGACCGAGAGTTTTGGTTCGCTTCGTCAGACGGGGTGAAAAGTTACTCTCCCGCTGGTAATTTCAACAGATAGCCTGTTAAATCTGATAAATCCTTTTCTTTCAAACCCAATGATGATGCTTCGGGCATGAGGCTGTTTTTGAGCTGTTTACGCGAAATAATGTTGGTGGCTTTAAGGCTCGTTGTTTGTCCGGCGGCATCTTTCAGTACCACCGTCGCGCCATCCCCCACAAGAAAGCCGTAGTACGTATTTTTGTCTTTAGTTTGGATAATCCAAGGCTCATACCCAAAGGCCAGACCTGCGCTAGGATTGATGATGGCGTCGAGTAATCC
>JAIXPV010000431.1 GCA_027486105.1 Runella sp.
ATCGCTTAACTGATGAAAACACTTCCCTTCTTGGCGGGGATCATCAATCTCAAAAAATAATTCGGCTACATCCATTTGTCAAAGATGCTAACTTAGTCCTTCATGCAATAACCCTATTTCCTGAAAAGTCGTCCGGGAAGTATATTATTATTGTTAGGCATCGGTGTCATTGGCCTAACCATAGCTTTGCCTTACATTCCTTTTTTTGCGAAAGAACTCGGCCTTACGCCTTTGCCGTTACCTATTTTGGCAACCATGCTCGGCATTGTCGTTGCATACATAGGTTTATCCGAATTAACCAAGAGGTTTGTCTTTAAAAAATTGAGGAAATAATACCTCACCCTTTGGTTTCAGTTTCTCCGTGGGGAGTTGGCAAAAAGCTTTTACTGGCAGCTTTGATGTTGAGCAGAGAGCGCACCATTCGGAAAATCAATTGAAAAAGCAAAAGAAAATCTTTGGCGGAAATTTTCTTCCAAAGATAACCGGGAATAGAAATAACAAGTGTAAACGCAAGAAGGCTCAATAGGCTCCCCATCGTGATTAAAATCGGAATATTTAAGAATACCAAACCTATCAATACTCCCAGCCCTAAAACCGCCAGCAACAGCGTACGAGGCATAATCAACCCCTTCAAATAGGCGTTGAAGGCATGAAAATTCCCTTTAAACAACTGCGCGAATCCCGTCGTAAAGTAAAACTTAATAAAGTGAATCTGGGCGGCGATCCACCGAGAACGCTGCCGCTCAAAAACGGCTAAGTTCTGCACTTTTTCGTCATAAATGTACGCGTCCTTTAGGTATGCAATATGAAAACCATCCAGCAACAGGTTCATTTCCAATTCTTTATCGTATCCCCCAATGGTTTGGAGACGACTCATTCCGTGCATCATTGCATCGGGTACGAAAGCCATCCCTGACCCAATCAAAGAAGCCGACATCCCCATCGCTCGCTGACCCATGCGAAAAAGATGATTGTTGACTTCTTCGTTCATCGCATCAAAAACCGCCACACTGGTATTGGTATTTTTGGCTACCCGATGCCCCTGTACTACTTTCCAGCCTTGGTCAAAGGCTAAATTGATGCGTTGCAAAAAATCGGGGCGCATATGATTGTCGGCGTCGGAGACCATCACAATATCATACGTATTGCGGGGAAGTTGATGAAGCGCATACGCAATTGACTTTTGCACCGTAGATTGTTCAAATTCTACCGTAATTACTTTGATGGGATAAGTCGCCAGTTTTTGGAGGGTTTCGGGCAAAAAGGAATCTGCAATAACAAATAAATCAAAATAATCTTTGGGATAATCAAGTTGAAGGTTGGCCTCCACCGAATCAATAATCACTTTATCTTCTTTGTAAGCGGGAATCAACACCGCAATTCTTCGTAGCTGTGCGGGTTTGGTTGAAGTAGAAACATCGTCGGCTTTACCTAAACGACCCGCCACCGCCGACAACAATAAATACAGAACATTGAGTGCCAAATAGATAACAATTGGCATTAGGAGAAAATATCCAAAAAATTGCATTGGGGAAGATTGTATTTTCGGTGGAAATAGAGTTTTTTTTTCAATCGTTGAATAGTAATGGCAAAATACACTTAATGTATTTCAAAAAAAACTAACCGCTCTAACAAAAGAATTAACACAACACTAAGCTTTTAACGTGGTTATTCCTAAAAGTTATATTTCTTATTGTTTTAGTATAACAATGACTCCAATCATTTGATATTACTTTTATTATTTCTAACTAATACACCAATATCTTAGGTATTAAAACTTCAACGTTTACACAACTTTATGAAAGAACTCTATCTAAATGTAATACTGCCGTTATTAACCATAAGTGTTTTCGCACAAAAGGCCATTCCGGGCAAAATTGAAGCTGAAGCATACGACGCCATGAGTGGCATTGCCACTGAACCCACCCAAGATACGGGTGGCGGATTGAATGTAGGCTGGATTGAAGACAACGACTGGATGGATTATAGTGTAAATGTACCTGTCAGCGGCACGTATAAATTCAGTTTCAGAACCGCCAAGGGATTTGGTGACGGCCCCCTAGAGGTAAGAACGTCCAACGGTACAGTGTTGGGTTCGGTCGTTTTGCCTTTTACGGGCGGCTGGCAAGGATGGGGCACATCAAGCCTCATTATTCCGCTCACGGCTGGCCCACAAACCTTGCGTATTTATGCCAAATACGGCTCTTGGAATTTCAACTGGTTTGAAGTAGAAAAATATAACGCTATTCCGGGCAGAATCGAAGCCGAAAACTATGATGCCATGAGCGGCATCAATACCGAAAACACCCAAGATACAGGTGGCGGCTTGAACATTGGCTGGATCAACGACGGCGACTGGATGGACTACACGGTCAACGTAGCAACCACTGGCATTTATACCTTCGGTTTTAGGGTAGCCAAAGGATACGGCGACGGTACCATTGAGGTAAAATCTGCCACGGGGGCGGTGCTTGGCTCGGTTGTGTTACCCTACACGGGGGGGTGGCAAGGATGGGCCA
>JAIXPV010000306.1 GCA_027486105.1 Runella sp.
TACCCAATGATACAGTATCAGGAGCAATGCCGAACAAACGGCAAATTTAAAAAGGTAAATGATCATGGCTCTTTATGTTTAAGTTGTTCGTCGATTACACGTTTCAGGTCCTCTAATTCCTCTTTGGAAAGGTCGGTAGCATTTGTAAAAAAGGAGGCAAATTGCGCCACTGAATTCCCGAAAAAATTTTTAATGATGCCACGAACATGTTTGGAGAAATAATCATCCTTGGAAACCAAAGCATAATACTGCCTCGAATTGCCAAAAACCGTATACCCGACGAAGCCTTTTTCCTGCATTCGCTTGAGCAAAGTAGCCACGGTAGTGGATGCAGGTTTAGGGTCGGGTGAGGCATCAATCAGGTCTTTCATAAAGACGGTTCCCTGCTGCCAGATTACCTCCATTAATTGTTCTTCAGATTTAGAAAGTTGCATATATTCTACATTTTGATACTTTATTCTACAAATGTAGAATATTAAAAATTGAAAGCAAATTTTAGGGCAGATTTTTTGAGATTATTTTTTATTGAATAAAACAGCGTAACCATGAACAATTCTGCAATCAGTAAAGTCATAAAATTGTCTTTTTTAGTCTTATTGGCCGATTTGATAGTAGCAGGCTGCACAAAGAAGGAGGTTTGGCCCAAAGAGTCGTATGAAATGTTGAATAAACGCTCCATCAAATTAGTTAACTATTCTGGTTGGAGTCCATTCAGCTTTAAAGAAGATCCTGATAAAGTAGTATTCCTGATCGAAAAGGTTTGGCAAGAAGCGCCGAAAACGCCAAAGAATAAACTACGCTATGAGATGTATTTGATTTCCCGCAGTTATACGAGACTTACCCTGATCTAAAATATGGGATTGGGGTTTTACTTTGACCCCATAAACCCTACCCAGTTAGGCGTTATCAAGATTGATGAAGCGTCCGACAAAAGCGGCATCTTTATAAACCTAGCCCCAAAAAACAATCAGTATGAAAAAACGATTAAGGAAGAAGTTCAACACGCAATCCAAAGAATCGAAGGGTATGCGCGTGGTAGTAGTGTCGCAACGTATCGACTGGCCACCGATTCAGGAGTATTTGGACAAGTACGGCTGGCCGACAATAACCTATCATCCCGAGAAGTTAAAGAAAAATTAGTCAACATCCTTTACGAACGCACACTAGGCGAAATCGAAGGTAATACAGCGTCAGAAAACACTGGATTACAGGGGCTTCTGGAGGAAATAAGAAGTGGTCCGTTTCTCATCTTTCTAACAAAGGACAGCCTTGACAGTGCCGTTGAGATTGCCAATTTTATAACAGACACCTATCCAGACATTCCGCAATCAATCGTTACCCCCATATTGCTGCCATCAGGATTATGTTTTTTGTAAAACGCGTAACGCCTCACCTGTTATAAAAGAGCTTCTCACTCCATTTCAATGAATCTGGAAAAGGCAGGTTATATTTTGAAAAATCGGACCAAAAAATCAAAATCTGGTGTTTTGACGGGTCTTTTGAAGAAAGGAGGACGGGAAATCTCTTATGCTTTATCAGTTCTCTTTTATGACCAGTAAATTCAATAAAATAGCGCTTATATTTATAGTCAACATCCTCTCTAAATAGCCTATTTTTATATTGATAATGGTAATGGAATGTCAAATACATCGTTCCCGTTTTGGTATGATATTTTTCTTCGACACCATCTATCGTTGCCACCTCAAAGGTCTGATGATGAAAGATTTCTTTTTTCTCACGAGATTTCATTATACTCATAAAAAGAAACGGTAGCGCTATTAACACATACCCCCAAATCCCGAAAAACAGTGCTGCTTCAAAGTTCCGCTTTTGTTCTTTGGGTACACCTTCCATTTACTTGTAGCTCAATATTGTTTTTATTCATCCCCCGATTTTTTCAACGTCGAAGGGCACACAAAATCGGTGGTGGTGATTCGGCCCGACTTTTGAATGGCGGCAAAGCCACCGTCAATGTCTACAAGATTGTCGTAGCCACGAGATTTGAGAATCGAAGCGGCCATCATGGAGCGATAGCCACCTGCGCAATGGATATACATTGTTTCTTTTTTGGGAAACTCGACCATCAAATCATTGATATTATCCAACGGCAAATTTTTAGCACCGTCTACGTGCTCGGCAGAAAACTCACTGGGTTTACGCACGTCGATTATGGATAAATTTTTATCTTTTTCAAGGCGACTGGCCAATTCATCGGCCGAAATGGAAGTGATTTCATCCACTTCATTGCCGCTTTCGCGCCAAGCGTCAAAACCGCCGTCTAAGTAGCCAATCACATTGTCATAACCTACCCGCGCCAAACGAAGAATGGACTCCTGCGCTTTTCCCTTTTCGGTGACCAACAATAATTCTTGCTTTACGTCGGGAATCAACGCACCTACCCACGGCGCAAATTGGCCGCCCAGTCCAATGTTGATGGAATTTGGAATGAATCCTTTGCTGAAAAGCTGTGCGCCGCGGGTATCCAATACCACCGCACCCGTTTCATTGGCAGCGGCCTCAAAAGCCGACGGCGACAAGGCTTGCGCCGCGCGTTTCATCACAGTATCCATGCTTTCGTAGCCTTCTCGGTTCATCTCAACATTCTGCGGGAAATACTGCGGCGGCTTCGCCAATCCAGCGGTCACTTCCTTGACAAATTCCGCCTTCGTCATATCGGCACGGAGGGCGTAATTGAACATTTTCTGGTTGCCGAGCGTGTCAGTGGTTTCTTTGCTCATGTTTTTGCCGCAGGCTGAGCCAGCTCCGTGGGCGGGATACACGATGACTTCATTAGGCAAAGTCATGATTTTGGTGCGGAGAGAATCATACAAAAAACCCGCCAAATCGTCCATGGTCAGATCTGATTTTTGGGCCAAATCGGGTCGACCAACATCCCCAATAAAGAGCGTATCACCACTAAAAAGGGCTTTTTCTTGGCCATTTTCATCCAACAATAAATAGCAGGTTGACTCTAAGGTATGCCCTGGTGTATGAATAGCTTTCAAGGTGATTTTCCCGACCGAAAAAAGTTCTCCGTCGGTGGCAATATGCGCCTCAAAACCAGTTTTGGCATTGGGGCCATAAACAATAGGAGCGCCCGTTTTTTTGGATAAATCCAAGTTCCCCGACACAATATCAGCGTGAAA
>JAIXPV010000131.1 GCA_027486105.1 Runella sp.
CGGGTATCGGCGGCAACAAAATTTATGACCTTTACCTACGCATGGATGACGATGTACTGTCGAAAAAGCCAGACGTGGTTATCATTTACATTGGCGTAAATGACGTATGGCACAAAGCCTCGCACGGTACAGGTACCGACCCCGATAAGTTTGTGAAGTTTTACGAAGCCATTTTGAAGAAATTGCAAGCGGCCAATATTCGCGTAGCCCTTTGCACCCCTGCCGCCATCGGTGAGCGCACCGATTTCTCCAATCAGCAAGACGGCGACCTTAATCAATATTCACAAATGATTCGGAATTTGGCCAAGAAAAACGGCCTGCCGCTGATTGATTTGCGTAAAGCGTTTCTTGACTATAACCTCAAAAATAACCCTAACAACGAGGAGAAAAATATCCTTACCTCCGACCGAGTTCACCTAAATGACGTTGGTAATCAGTTCGTTGCGGACGAAATGTGGAAAGTGCTTAAAGGGATGTAAGTAAAAGATAGCTTGGCGGTGAAAATATAACCAGAGGCATTTCTTTACCAAAGTCATTAGCGGTTGAAAAATCCTAATGGCTTTTTTTGTTGCCCTAATTTTGGAAAATTTATAATTTGGTAAACTTATGTTTAAAATAAGTAAACAAATATTTAGCACCTTTGCGTAAAAACGAATACGAAGCACAACATGAGTTCAGGGAAATTGATGGTTTTTAACGGCCCGGGTGAGGAGATGCAGCTGCAGCAGCGTAAGCTCCCTGAGCTGGCGGCGGGAGAAGTGTTGATTCAAAACTTATACACCACCATTTGCGGCAGCGACTTGCATACCTTTTGTGGGTTGAGAAAAGAAAACACCCCGACCATTTTGGGGCATGAGATTGTGGGGAAAGTGGTAAAAATAAACGAAAATCATTCGGGGAAAGACTACGCGGGCAATACATTAAAAGTAGGTGACATTGTGACGTGGAGCATTTTTTCGGCCGACCCTGACTCTGAAATGTCGGCGCAGGGGATGCCGCAAAAAACGGCAGGGGTGTTTAAGTACGGCCACGCGACGGTCACCGAAACAGACGCTTTCCACGGCGGACTGGCCGAATATTGTGTCCTAAAACCACACACCGCTATCCTCAAAATCCCTGATAATGTACCGCTCCCCGTGGCGGCAACGCTCAATTGTGCGGTGGCGACGGTGGCGGGAGCTTTACGACTTGCCAGAACGGTGAAAGGCAAAACGGTGCTGATTACGGGTAGCGGCCTGTTGGGAATGGTTTGCGCGGCGATGTGTAAAGATGCAGGAGCGAAAAAAATAATCACGGCCGACATTGCCGCGAGTCGCTTGCAACAATCCTTGGCTTTTGGGGTAGATGAAACTTACCTGTTGATGCCCACTTCAAGGGATAGAAATGAAAGCGGTTTAACCTCTCTTTACTCAAAAATAGACGTGGTTTTTGATATGAGCGGCTCACCAGAGGCGATGGAAGAAGGCGTGGCTGCTTTGGCCGTGGGGGGCGTGGCCGTTTGGGTAGGAGCGGTGTTTCGTCAACGGAAAGTAATGTTGGATGCCGAGCAAATCATTCGTCGGTTGATTACCCTCAAAGGATTGCACAACTACAATTTTGATGATTTTTTGTACGCCGTTGATTTTATGCGCCGCTGTGCACAAAGATTTCCTTTTGAGCAGATTGTCGGGAAAGAATTTTCCCTGAATGAGGCGGAGCAGGCCTTTAAATATGCCTTGAAAAACAAGCCATTACGCGTGGGGATTCAAATACAAAAGCCGTAACTAAAAGAATAAATATGCAATCGTCTTTCAGAGGTCAGCAGTGGAAAATGTTGTTGGTAACAATGTTTTGCTACCTGTTTTTTTATACTGGTCGGCACAATTTTGGGTGGGCTGCCAAGGGCATGGCCACGTCACTTCAAGTATCTTATTCGTACATTGGCTGGATTAGTTTTTCAATGTTGTTGGGATATGCCATTGGCCAATTTATCAACGGTAACCTCGCCGACCGCCTGAGCGCCCGGCTGATGGTCACTGCGGGCGCGTACTTGTCGGTTTTGACAAATATTGCTGTCAGCTACAGCGATTCCATTATGGCTATCATGATTTTATGGGCGTTGAATGGATATTTTCAATCCATGGCGTGGGCACCAGGCGGGAAGTTGATCAGCAATTGGTGGAACGAGGCCGAGTTGGGCAAAGCTTTCGGATTTTATACAATGGCGGCAGGATTGTCGTCGGTTTTGACGTACCTACTGTCTATCGTGCTTTTGCAGCAGGGCATGGAATGGCGGATGCTATTTCGTTTGCCAGTGCTGTTTTTGCTAGTGGCGGCTACGGTTTTTCTACTTATTGCCCGCGATAAACCTTCAGATGCAGGTTTTAAGGATTCTGTACAAAAGGAAAATACCCCCCAAAAAACAAGTTGGCTGAGTCGCTACCGGGTGGTTTTGTCCTATCCGCATTTTTTGCTTACCTCTTTGGCTTTTGGTTTTGAGAGTATGGCCCGATACGGGCTAATTTTTTGGGTACCAGTGCATTATCTTGGAAAAAACTGGAAAGACAATCCAGGCAATTTGTGGGTGACGTTTTTGCTGCCCGTTGGGATGGCGGCGGGTGCGTTATCGTTTGGAATGTTATCAGACTCATTGTTTAAGAAAAACCGCATTCATTCCATCCGTTTTGGGATGTCGATGAGTGCGGTGATGGCGCTGCTGGTCTATGTACTTCCCGCCAACAACTTGTTGTTGGCGGGATTTCTGATGCTTTCGGTAGGTTTTTTTGTCTACGGGCCTCAATCCTGCTTTTGGCCGTTGAGCCCCGAAATGCTCGGGCGCGATTATACCGGCACGGGCATTGGTTTTATGAACATGTTTGGCTATGTATTTGCGGCGTTGGGCGAACCGCTTTTCGGTTTTATCATTGATTGGGTGGACAATACCAATATCATTTTTGTGTTTATTTCGGGCATTTGCCTCCTATCTGTATTGATGATTTCCTTCGCCAAAAGGTCTTGGAATGCTTATGTGCGCGTAGGATCGCAGCCTGCTGCATTAACTCCATAGCGTTTTGGTGGGTGGTATTCCTCACCGCCAACGGCAAAAAATCTTGTTTTAAAATTATTGTCCAATCGCAATGATGGTATAGCTATAGCTTAGAAGTGAGACATTGGTTGCGGTGGGATTGCAAAATCTGACGTATCCTCCTGTGCTCGTGACACTCTCAACCGTGAGGGTTAATCGTTGGTCGAATGTTCCCCCTGCAGTCTTATTTCCTACCGCAACCGCAGGCGCCGCTGTGAATGTTCCAGAAGGAAAATTAAAGCCTGAAATTTTGCAGTCATTGGTTTGTATGAGAAAGGAAGAAGATGGAGTGGTGACGCTACCCGTGTATAATTTTAGCTGGGTGGCGTTGCTATTTTGGAGCATACCCACGTTGGCCGATGAGACATTTCCGCTGAAAGCTCCACCTCCGCTCACGTTTAGGGCGGCGGTGGCTGAGGGGATCGTACCTATCCCGATTGCCCCATCATTATTAATAATCATTCGAGGTGAAAAACCTGTTTCGGTTATTTCAAACCTGTCTCCCGCATCTGCGTAGGTTAAGCGCCATAATTTTGCATCTTCCGTACTGCTAATGGCGATATTTCCATCCGTCAACTGAAACTTTTCGATAGGTGGAATCGAGCTGTTGATGGCTACTTTGGCACCAATGGAGAGCGGCGAATTGAACCGACCCGTACCG
>JAIXPV010000394.1 GCA_027486105.1 Runella sp.
CGTTTATCTGCACGCACAATTCTCGCCGCAGTCACTTGGGGCAAGTGTGGGCGCAGGTAGCAGCGGCTTATTTTGGGATTCAGAATGTTAACTCTTTTTTTTTTTTTTTTTAAGCTACCGCCTGCAATCCCCGAACGATTGCGGCTTTTGAGCGGGCAGGATTAAAAGTAACTAAGACCACTGAATCTGAAAATCCAGTGTACGAAATTAGTTTTGATGATATGAAGGCGTCAATTATGGCGTTTTCTAAAGTCTATGACCAAGCCCCCAATCCAAGCCAGGGCTTTGCCGCCATCATGACCTGCGACCACGCCGAAGCCAACTGCCCGTTTATTCCTGGAGCCGAGCGACGACTGCCCATTATGTACGTTGACCCCAAAGTCTCCGACGACACCCCCGAAGAAGCCGCCACTTACGACGCCCGCTGTCGGCAGATTGCGACCGAGATGAAATGGGTGTTTAAAAAGGTGTAAATCATTCAAAATAAAGCTTTAAAATGGGTTTTATGTGACCAAAGTCACCGTTTTTTTGCTGATTAAGTTACAGATTTACGACGTACAAATTCAATCGTTACAAATGGCTGCTTTTATTTTTTTTATGGTCATGTTACACTTGGTCGCAGGATTTGGCTGGGTACTTTACAAAATTTCTTTTCAGAAAAGTAAATCGAAATAGTGCTTTAAAAATCATTTCCCAAAAAGAGGTTTGAAGCTATGGATGTCAATACGCAATTATTACTATCCCTATGGGCCGAAGCCCGTACACGTTTTTCCAATCAGTTGAAGAATATTACGGAAAGCGACCTAACCAAAAAACTCGGAGACAGCCCCAACAGCGCGGGTTTTCTGATTCGACACGTGGCGGATGTGGAGTTGCTTTTTAGCAAAAATGTGTTTGGGCAAACAGACCTGAAAGTATCCGCCAAAACGGTGATTGCCCAACGAGACACGGGCGAATGGACGAATTTAGCCGAACTATTGGCCTACCAGCAGGAGGCTTTTGCGTGCCTAGAAAAAGCTATTTTGGCCCAAACCGATGCTGATTGGCAAAACAGCATCACCACCAAGGAATTTGGCACCAAGACCAAAGCCGAAGCCCTCGGACGCATTGTATCCCATACGGCTTACCATGCAGGACAGCTGGGAATTGTTCTGAAATATGGAAAATGATAACAAAAGGTAATGAAACACGAAATGATACGAATATTCTATCAACCTTTTTTGGAACTAAAATCCTCAAAATAAACCACCTTACCCGTATACGAATTCGTCAGTCGTACCCAATCTACCTTTCCTGAACCCATAAACTTACAGCTAATGTGTTTAATCCGGTCGATACGGCCTTTGTAAGGAATACTTAACACTGGCTTTTCGTTGTAAAAAACCCGTAATTGTTGCGCATAGAGGCTCATTTTCAAGGTTCCCCATTCCGCAACCTTTTGACCTAATTTGGAGAGCAGCTCAAAATGATTGGCTGGGTCATAGTTTTGACCGTTGATTTTCAGTTGGGCAAAGGCGGTACAAGATTTTTCCAATATATGGATTTCGTAGCCCTGCCCCAATGAATCAAGTACTACCCAGCCTATGTCATGGCACCCCAAGGCGCCATCGGCGGGATGATTCCGAACCCGTACTTCTAGGGTCGAACTGTCGCCTGCTACGCCAAAATCCCGACAATTAGAAAAATGGGTTTCATAATATTGCCTTTCCGACTGTTCTGACAGTTGAGCAGAAGTAATATAAAGCGCTCCATTCCTAACAATCAGTGGTTGTTTCAGATAAGGATACATACGGGCGGGCGTGATGATTCGCCCCCCCCACCCTTCGGTGTAGATGGGAAAAGATAGGGTTTTGAGCCGTTTTCCATTTATTTCCAGAAAAGCACTTTTAATTCCAGAACTCATAAAGGTAGCTGGTACGTAGCCCATCTGCGAGGCAAGACGCACGCGGTGCACTGTTCCGATATTTCCCACCACTTCTACAAAGGCTGAATCAAGTACTTGGTCGGGCAACTCATACCTGAACAATATCGTTGAGGGAATACTAGTCCCCTCCCGTTTGGCGATGGACAGAGAGGCTCCTTCAAAATTGGTAGCTTTGGGCGACATTTTCCACCATACTATTCCGAGTAGTACAACCACCAACAACACGGCACTCAATATCTGTCGAAGGCTACCATTATAGACGGTGGCCTGCTTAGGCAGAAGAGTAGAAGGCATAACAGGTACCACCCCTACAGCCTTATCGGCTATTTGTGCAGCCACAAAATCATCCCAATCAACATAATCCAAGTACATGGCTAGGGTATCCCGTTTTTTGGCGTGCAAACGTTTGGTGGAACCGTATACCAATCGGTGCAAAAAATCAACACTCACCATGTATTCCGTAGCCGCGTCCAAGCCAATTTTACTGGCTATCTTGGATTCTATCCGCTCCTGCAAAACCAATAAAAAAGCATTTTTACTGGTTACGTTTTCGTAGCTTTCCCCCAATGTTGAAAAATTTTCAAGCCATTCTTCTTGAATCCTTCCTACGAATTCATTCCGTAATTGCTGAAGTAAGACCAATTCTTCCACGCATTCATCCTTTTTCTAATGACGTAAAGTTGGCCCAAAAGACACTAAACAATATAATTTTCTTCCGCAAAATTTTGCGGAACCTTCAAACTGTATTTTGCTAACCATTTGTAGGCATGCCCTTTCTACCTTTCAGCCATTAAATTTTCATCACTGATTTTTACGAAGTACACCACATGGCACTACCCCATTTTCGCATCTCTTTAAAACAGCCTGGAATTTTTCACTCAGCCCATTTGGCCTATCTACAGGCCGCCCGCAATTATACCATTCTGTATTTTGAAGACGGTAGCCGAGAGGTCTATTCCAAAACCCTAAAGTTGTTTGAAGCAAGCCTGCCTGCTGAGCATTTTGTACGCATTAGCAAAAGTTATCTAGTGCGCCGAGACTATATCGATGGCTATGTGACCAAAAAGGAGATCAGGCTGAAAAACGGAGTACCCCTGAAGGTGGCTCGGAGGAGGAAAATTTCAACATCATCTAAAATTAAGCCTATGTTGCGAATCTGTTTTCTTTTATTTTTCCAGTTGAGTGCATTACTCTTGTTTGCCCAAACACCCAACACCGATGTCATCTACCGCACTGATAACACTACCCTAAGCGGTACGGTTCTCGAAATAACTGATGACATGGTGGACTACCGCAAGCCCCACGATGCCACCATCTATCGGCTTTCTACCAAAGAAATCCAAAAGATTGTGTACGCGAGCGGAGAGGTGGAAAATTATGAAAGGCCCCTCAAAATAGCCCCCAATAGACCCACTGCCGCGTCAAATGGTCAAGCGTCAGTAGGAAACGTATACGACTCTCAACCTTACAAGAATACCATTGGGGGAGGTTTAGGTATTGGCGGGTCTATTATTTCGTCAATACCCATCAATTTGGGTTATTCATACCAAATTCTACCCAGAATCACTGTAGTAGGCAGTTTTCA
>JAIXPV010000661.1 GCA_027486105.1 Runella sp.
GGCAAGTTATGACGCAGGCTACGGCTCGGCCTATTTGGCGCGGATGATTGGCCAGAAACGTGCCCGCGAAATCTTCTTTTTGGGACGTAGTTATTCTGCTCAAGAAGCCTTCGAAATGGGTATGGTCAACGCTGTTGTTCCGCACGATGAGTTGGAAGATACGGCCTTCCAATGGGCTCAAGAAATTTTAGGAAAAAGCCCGATGGCTATTAGGATGTTGAAATTTGCCTTTAACCTCGTGGACGACGGGCTTGTAGGACAACAACTCTTTGCAGGAGAAGCCACTCGTTTGGGGTACATGACCGAAGAGGCACAAGAGGGGCGTGATGCGTTCCTCGAAAAACGAAAACCCAACTGGGATAAGTTTGAGCGATTCTCGTAATAAAACTTCGTAGAAGCACTATATACCAAAGACATGATAAAAGCGGGATTGGCTTTGCCTGAAAGATTGACAAATTGCCGATTTTTGGGATTTTTGCGTAGTTTTGGGCAAATTTTTCGCGAGTACCCATGCCCGTAACGTTGCCCATCTTCTTGATAATGGCCCTTTCCTCCGTGGTGGTGGGGGTATATTTGGAACGTAAAGTCTCCGCTTTTATTCAGGACCGCATGGGGCCGATGGAAGTAGGAAAATGGGGCTTGCTGCAACTCATCGCTGATTTGCTCAAACTCCTCCAAAAAGAAGACATTGTTCCCGCCACTGCCGACCGAAAACTGTTTCTGTTGGCTCCGTTGGTGATTTTTACGGCCATCTTTGCGGGGTATGCTGTGCTTCCGCTAAGCCCTGATTTACAGGGCTCAACCACGTCGGTTGGAATATTTTATTTGATGACGATTATATCCGTAGATGTAATCGGGATTTTGATGGCGGGCTGGGGTTCCAACAACAAATTTGCACTTTTTGGGGCGGTTCGTTCCGTGGCTCAAATCATTTCGTACGAAATCCCGCTGGGGTTGGTCATCTTGTGCGTTGTGATGACGGCCCAGACCCTTGATTTGCAGACCATAAGTTATCAACAAGGAATTTATTCTGACGAAATCACGTACCTGTTTGGGTTAAAATCAATGGGCGTTGATATTACGCGGGTCGGGGGTTTTTTAAGTTGGAATATCGTCAGAAGTCCTTTTTTGATTGTCGCCTACATTGTATTCTTTATCACAACATTAGCTGAATGCAACCGCGCTCCTTTTGACATCCCCGAAGGTGAGTCTGAACTCGTGGGAGGATTCCACACTGAATATTCTGGAATGCGTTGGGCGTTGCTGTTTTTGTCAGAATACGCCATGATGCTGTTGGTGTCGTTGTTGGGGGCCATTCTGTTTTTAGGAAGTTGGAATACACCGTTGCCCAACATCGGCCCGCTTCGCCTTGCCGACTGGACGAGCGGCGCTCCAGGTACTATTTGGGGCAACGTAACGGGTGCCTTTTGGCTGATTTTTAAAGCAGGTTTTGCCATTCTGATTCAGATGTGGGTTCGGTGGACGTTCCCGCGTTTGCGCGTGGATCAACTCATGTTTTTGTGTTGGAAAGTGCTCACTCCAGTGGCGTTGATTCTGTTTCTTTTCTGCGGGATTTGGCGCTTGTTGATGGTCTAAAAAATATTTGTAAGAATATTTTTGTCTTGAAATAAAAAAAATCAAGCCCCTTTTTTCTACTTTTGTCGAATAAACGCAATTACGATGTACCTCTCGTTGAGCAACATACCTTCCGTCAAAGTCACGAACGTTCGTGTGGTGGGCTGTGTGCGAGTCGGGAGCGTCGTATTTTAGGTAGCTATTAACCCCTAAAAATATACCGCCCGACTCATCTGAGTCGGGCTTTTTTATTGTTTCAAACGACAAAATGACTCAAACACGATCAACTTGGATTCCTCCGCATCTCACGCCCTTGTGTGACCTGGTTCCCGGAGAATTCCCTATCTTTGCACACATTTTTTAACCGTAATAACGGATATTTTACCAAGTATATACCACCCAACATCCAAAGTCAATACAACTAAAACATGATTTCGAAGACCTACAATCCGCGTGAAATTGAAGACAAATGGTACAGTTATTGGATTGAAAACCGCTATTTCAATTCCAAGCCAAATCCTGATAAAGAGCCTTACACCATCGTCATTCCGCCGCCCAATGTGACGGGGGTGCTGCACATGGGCCACATGCTCAACAATACTATTCAGGATGTACTCGTCCGCAAGGCACGCATGGAGGGCAAAGAAGCATGTTGGGTGCCGGGTACCGACCACGCTTCGATTGCGACCGAAGCCAAAGTGGTGGCGATGCTCAAAGAACAAGGCATTCAGAAAAGCGACCTGACCCGCGAAGAATTTTATAAATATGCTTGGGAATGGACCGATAAATACGGCGGCATTATTTTGAAGCAATTGCGTAAACTGGGTGCGTCTTGCGATTGGGACCGCACGAGGTTTACGATGGAGCCTTCGCTTTATGATGCCGTTATTGATACTTTTATTGACCTTTACAACAAAGGCTACATTTATCGGGGGCACCGTATGGTCAATTGGGACCCGCAAGCCAAAACTACAGTATCCGACGAAGAAGTCATCACCAAAGAGGTAATGACGAAACTGTGCTACTTGCGTTATCCTATCGTGGGTGAAAATGATGCTATTATCATTGCTACGGTTCGTCCCGAAACCATCATGGCCGACTCCGCCATTTGTGTCCACCCTGATGATGAGCGTTTTAAGCATTTACACGGTAAAAAAGCGCTTATTCCGCTCATCAACCGCGAGATTCCGATTATCACGGACGAATACGTGACGATGGATTTTGGAACGGGAGCCTTGAAAGTGACGCCCGCGCACGACCAAAACGACTACGATTTGGGCGTAAAACACAAGCTCGAAATTATCGACATTTTGACCGAAGAAGGAAAACTCAACGAGAAAGCGCTGATTTTGGTGGGTGAAGATCGTTTTGTAGCCCGTAAAAAAATCATCAAACTGCTCGAAGAATCGGGAAATTTGGAGAAAATAGAAGACTATAAGAGCAACGTTGGTCACTCTGAGCGCACAAACGCCGTGATCGAACCGCGCCTATCGTTGCAGTGGTTTGTGCGGATGAAGGAGCTGTGTCAGCCCGCGCTCGAAAACGTGATGAATGACAATATTCAGCTGCATCCGCCTAAGTTTAAAAATACCTATCGAATCTGGATTGAAAATATTCGCGATTGGAACATCAGTCGGCAGTTGTGGTGGGGACA
>JAIXPV010000077.1 GCA_027486105.1 Runella sp.
CGCCAATATCGACACTTCTTTTTCACTGGGTTTGCGGCTCACAATGAGTCGAAAAGCCTTCGTAATTTTATCTTGCGTGGAACTTTTTTCTTGCAATAACTTGGCCGCCAATACCCGCGAGGCTTCTAGCACCGTCGGGTCGTTCATCATGACCAATGCCTGCAACGGGGTATTGGTTTTCAGGCGCTTAACTTCACAAAGGTCACGGTTGCTGGCGTCAAAAATACTCATCGCTGGTGGCGGAACCGTTCGCTTAATCAACGTATACATGCCACGACGATACAGGCTTTCTCCGTGGTCTTGGACATACATAGAGAGCAATCCACGACCCGACGTGGCCCCTTCCCACAATCCAGCAGGTTGGTACGGTTTCACGCTTGGGCCACCAATTTTGGGAACCAATAAACCACTACTTGACAGAACCACATCACGCACAAATTCGGCATGAATCCGGTAACGCGGCGCTCGGGCTAAGAAAATATTGTCGGGGTCGGTGGCCAGTTTTTCGGGCGTTACTACTGCCGACTGACGGTACGTAGCCGACATTACCATCTGTTTGACTAGGCGTTTGATATTCCAACCGTGTTCCATAAAATCGACCGCCAACCAATCGAGCAATTCGGGATGGCTGGGCAGTTCGCCCTGCATTCCAAAATCTCCCGAAGTCTTAACGATGCCTTTTCCAAAAAACTCCTGCCATACCTGATTCACAAACACCCGCGCCGTGAGTGGGTTTTGCTTATCAACCAACCACTTAGCCAAACCAAGTCGGTTTTTGGGATAGGATTTATTAAACGGCAGGATAAAATTAGGGGTATTGGGTTGGACTTCATCGCCTGGGGCGTCGTAGGCACCGCGACGAAGAATATGGGTTTTGCGCATCGTGTCCAAATCGCTCATCACCGATACAATCAGGCGGTTGGTATCAGGCTTGTTGATAAACGTCAGAATGTTTTTTACGTCGTCATTGCTAATTTCCATTAACGGCTTTTTGGCGTATGTTTCAGGGCCTCCAATCACCGACTCAATTCCCACTTCTTTGACATTGTTAAAAAACGCAAAAAGCTGATAGTATTCTTTTTGAGAAAAAGGATCATATTTATGGTCATGGCAATGGGCGCATTCGAGTGTCATGCCCAAAAATGCCTTGCCAAATAAATCATTCCGGTCGGTGACATAACCGATACGGTACTCTTCTGGAATAACACCGCCTTCTTCCGTAATCTTATGATTTCGGTTAAAGCCCGTAGCCAACAATTGCTGTTTGTAAAGTGCCTCATTGTTGCGCGGGAGCAAATCCCCCGCCAATTGCCAAGTCACAAACTGATCGTACGGCATGTTGGTGTTCAGGGCATGAATCACCCAATCACGCCACGGCCACTGCGTACGGTAGCCATCGTCCTGATAACCGTGTGAATCTGCATAGCGGGCCAAATCCAGCCAATAAACCGCCATTTTTTCGCCATAAGCGGGATTTTTTAGCAATTCATCCACCACTTTTTCGTAGGCGTTCGGGCTTTTATCGGCCAGGAAGCTGTCCATCATTTTCAGCGTAGGCGGTAGCCCGACCAAATCAAGGCTAAGGCGCCTCAACAGGCGTTCTTTGTCGGCTTCTTCGTTGGGACTAAACCCTTTTTGCTCCTGTTTTTGCAGGATAAAATAGTCAATCTCGTTTTTGGGCCAATCCTCCTTTTTTACTTCTGGAAGTGCTGGTTTTTTGGGTGCTATAAACGCCCAGTGTTTTTCGTATTTAGCTCCTTGTTTAATCCATTTTTCGATGAGCGCGATTTCGTGCGACGACAGCTTGAGGTTAGACGCGGGCGGTGGCATCAGCTTGGCAGTGTCTTTGGTCGTAATGCGCAAGAAAACCTCCGAAAGTTGCGGTTCACCCGCCACAATAGCATGAGCAGATGGATGTTCTTTCAGGGCTTGAAAGGCACTTTCGGGGTCGTCGAGTCGAAGGCCCGCCTGCCTTTTGTTGGCATCAGGCCCGTGACAGGTCAGACATTTATCTGAAAGTATGGGGCGAATGTCAAAATTATAGCTCACCCTGTCAGGAATATGCTCCTGCGTGGCCCGCGTCGTTGAGCTATTGGTACACGACAGCAGATACCCACTAATTACTGCTGAGATACCTATGCCAAAAAAGAAAATCTTTCTCATTGTGAATCGTTAAGCCAATAAATCCATCACGGCTTTCCCTTTACCGTCGGGTGTTGTATAAAAGGGTCTTTTTTCGATTTCATACTGAGTATCAGGCGGAATCCCCAACGCATGATAAATGGTTTGGTGAATACCGTCAATCTTCACCGGGTTTTCGATGGTCTTGCACGGGCGCTCGTCGGCTGTTTTTCCGTACACAAACCCCTTCTTGATTCCTCCGCCAAACATCAGCATAGAGCAGCCATCCGTAAAGTGGCGGTGCATTCCATAAAACTTGATGTCGTCCAAAATCTCTGGTTGTTTTACCTGCTCCTGTACTTTGGCTTCGGGGCGGCCTTCGACCATCATATCGCGGCTAAATTCACTGGCGAGGACAATCAAGGTGCGATCGAGATGCCCCGATTTATCCAAATCCTTCACAAGTTGTGCGATAGGCCCGTCAATCTGCCTTTTCATTTCTACCAAGCGCGTATGGCCATTTTCGTGCGTATCCCAGCCAAAGAAAGGCTCATATTCGGTGGTTACGCTGATAAAACGAGCGCCTTGCTCGGTCAATCTTTTGGCCAACAAACAGCCTAAACCAAAGCGGCCTGTATTATAAATATCGTAGCTTTCTTTCGGCTCAGTCGTTAGATTAAATGCCTTAGCTTCGGGCGAATTGAGGAGCATATAGGCCTGCTCCATAGAGCGTTTTAGTGATTCTTTTTGGTAATCACTGCCAAACTCACCCACGGGGCTGTTGCTGATTAAATCATTGTACAATTGATTTCGGCGCTCAAAGCGCTTGGCATCCATCCCAACGGGTGGACGTACACTTTCTAACCCCTGACTAGGGTCAGGGATAAAAAACGGGCCAAACTCATTGCCTAAAAATCCAGCCGTATGAAAGGCTTTCAACTCTTCGGCTTCACCAACGGTAAACCGCTGACCGATGTCAATAAAAGCGGGAATAACGGGGTTTTTAGGGCCTAATTCCTTGGCAATCCACGCCCCCATGTGCGGCGCGGCCACCGTTTGGGGTGGCTCATAACAAGTATGCCAGTGATACTGATGACGTGAATGTAAAATATGGCCCATATCCGCCGCCACATACGACCGAATGAGCGTTCCTTTATCCATCACTTTACCGATAGATTGTAGTCCTTCGGAGAAGTTAATTCCGTCCAAAACGGTAGGAATGGGCTTGAATGTACTCAGTACGCGGTTGCCTTCCATTCCTTTTTCAAAAGCGGTATATCGCTTGGGGTCAAAGGTTTCGGTATGAGCCATTCCGCCCGCCATCCACAGCAAAATCACGGTATCGGCCGTGCCATTCGTCTGCCCTACGAGTTTACTTTTACAGCTAGACAACAGACTCGGCATCGGGGCACTAGCAGCCAAAGCGGCCAAGGTTGCGGCACTGGTTTTTTGAAGAAATTCTCTTCTATTCCATCTATTTTTCATGATAAACATTGCGGTTTATACAAAATTCTACAAAGGTTGCGCCCCAGTGGGGCTTTTTAGATTCTTCGCCATTTTGGCCTTTGGTGGTGTTTTCACTACCAATACTATACGGAATGCTCCCTCACTATTTTTTGGGGGCTTGCTTTTACTTTCCTTTCATCAATAAATCAACTGAAACTCAGGGTGCAGCGTCATGGCCCACACCAAATCCTGAATTCCTTCGTCGGTGGGCTTGGGGCCAATGATTTTTTGAGCCGCCGCGAGTTCTTTGGACAGTGGCTCCCGTCCAAGCGACTTTTTATAGAGTTCTTTCACCAATATTTCGGAGGTCGGATACTTGACTTTCCAAATCTTCGCACCGTTTTTAAGGGCTTCATTAAATTGGGTTCCATTGGTCAATTCCAACGCCTGCAAAAGATTGGCCTGAGAGTTTCGACTTGTGCTTACAGTTTCTCGATTTGGTCGCCCCAATGCCGTAAGAAAAGGGTCTCTTTTTACCAGAGAGGCGCGTGTGAAAGGAATTTCTTTTTTGATGGTCTCGGGTAACTGCTTAAAAACAATCGCTGTATCTACATAAATTGGATTAAAAACCACACTTACGGCATCGGCAAACTGCTCCGCAGTCAATCGCCGGCGCACCATTCCCTGAAATACAAAGTCAGGCGCTGTCACCAAGCCCGCATCTTTAATACCAATAGAAGGCAATTGATAAGTCTTGGAAGTAAGAATGGTATACATCAGTTTCTTAATATCATAGCCATTTACCGCAAAATCAGACGCCAGCCAATCCAGCAAATCCTGACTCCAAGGTAGATTATCCATCGCATCTACTGGCTCCACAATACCCCGCCCCATGAGTTGGGCCCATATCCGATTTACCAACGTGCGATAAAGTCGTCCATCTTTGGGCTGTACCAAAAACTCCGCCAATTCTTTAAGTCGTTCTTCGGTCACAGGAGTCTCTTTGATTTGACCTAGTTCCTTAAACAACAGCCCTCGTCCAGCCAGCTTACCCGTAGGTTTATCACACCGATGTATTTCCAACGTAGTATCGGCAAAAACATTAGCAAACGCATACGCATCTTCCAATTTCCAGTCGCTTATAAAACTATCGTGGCAAGAAGCACATTTCAGGTTTAGACCTAGAAATACTTGCGCTACGTTTTGGGCAGCTTGCATTTCATTGCGCTGACTGGCATTGATGGTTCCGCGCCATTTAATTCCTTTGATAAACCCTGCCGATTCTTTTGTTGGGCTGATTAACTCTTTGACAAACAGATTGTATGGTTTATTGTTTTTGAGAGATGCATACAACCAATTTGTGATATTGAAACGTCCGCCAGTGATGTATCCTGTTCCAGAATAATCATTGCGAAGGGCATCGTTCCAAAACGTCAGCCAGTGCTGAGCGTAATCTTCGTTGCGAGCCAGCAGGCTTTTGACCAATATTTCCCGTTTGTCGGGGCGGTTATCTTCAATAAACACCTGAATATTTTCGGGAGAAGGCAACAAGCCAATGACGTCCAAATAAACCCGACGGATGTAGGTTCGGTCATCGACGACATTCTTCCAAGCAATTTTGTTTTTCTGAAAATACGCATTGACCAAGCGGTCAACAGGTTGCGTAAATTGGGCGGTTGCGGGAGGCAATTCTGGCATTCGAGGTGCCATTTCCGCCACTCGGTAAATGCTCTTTTCGGGGCCATCGGGCCACGGAGCACCTTGTTTTATCCAAAACTCCAAGAGAGCCACTTCTTTTTCACTGAGTCGCTTACCTTTGGTAGGCATTGCTTCTTTATGGCCCGTTGGAAGGGTAATTCTGCGTATAATTTCGCTTTTGTCGGGATTGCCCGCGACGATAATCGGCCCGTCTTCGCCGCCTTTGAAGATAAATTCTTTTTTATCTAATCGTAACTCCCCTTTTGTTTTGGTTGCACTGTGGCAACTGTAACAATTATGGGCCAAGATAGACCTCACTTCCACGTTCAATTCCACAATTTGTTCCTGCGTGAGGGGCTGATTGGTGTTGGCAAACGTAAAGTTTGCGCCTCCTTCGGTATTCTCTTCTTGTTCTTTGTTGAAAGGTAAAACACCAGTCAGATAATCTTCTCCATGCGTCAGTAAAGCACCGTAGTGCCCCGCCAAGGTTACACCGCCCACGGTCATAAAAAGCATGGTTTTATAAAGCGAAGCGCGCCCTGTACGAAGCGCAAACAATGCGCCCAAGGCAAAAATCATGGTGGCAATGCCCGACCATTGGTGAATGGTGACGGTATCGCCGCCGTATTCGTCTTGATTGGCTAAAAGTAAACCCAGCGCAACGGCCAGCACCGAGCTGATGGCCCCAATCCAAACCAAGGCGGTTATGCCAGCGCGCAATTCGACTGATTTGCGACGCCAACCAACAATTTCAAGTATTAACGCTACGCAAAGCAAACTGATGGGGAAGTGGACGACTAAGGGGTGTAATCGGCCTAAAAACTGCCAAAGCCAGAAGATTTCTGTGGTTTCCTGCACGGTTTTTAATAAAAATAAGGGTGGTAAAATTTGGTTAAGAAAGTACCTGTCGTAGAAAGCGAAATAGCTCATTAAATTACGACAGGTACTTGTAAATGTACTACTTATAAAAGCGGACTCTTCATTAAATCCTACTTATAAAAGTCGTCCTGCTATTGGTAACCGGGATTTTGAGTGAGTTTAGTGTTAATCAAAATTTGCGGTGCTGGAATTGGCAGGTAATATTCAAAATCACTGTAAACATAGTCGAGGGCATTGAACGCAATTCCACCTCTTGGAACCGTGGGGTTAGTTTTTTCTTTGGCCGCATAAGCATTCATAAATGCCGCCAATTCAGCTGGGGTTTTGGTGCGCTGCAAATCAAACCAACGATGGTTTTCAAAAGCAAGCTCCACCCGTCGTTCTTTGAGTACGGCCGAACGGTAAGTGTCTTTTGTCAATCCTGTCAATTCCGCCAGTCCTGCCCGCTTACGTACTTGGTTCAAATAGCCCAATGCTTCGGCATCTGGTCCAGTAGCTTCGTTGATGGCTTCGCCGAGCATCAACAATACATCAGAATATCGGAGTACAGGCCAGTTATTGTCTGAACGCCCCGTAATTGTGTGCGGGTAGCGGTATTTATTGATAAAAGGAATATTGACCACCGTACCATTGAGCGTATAGCTCGTCTGCAAAGAAATATCCTTGCGAAGGTCGCCAGGTTCGTAGGCTGCAATCATATCATTGGTCGGGATATTACGACCGCTAGGAGTAGTATTGGCAAATCCCGTCACCGCTCCCTGAGAAAGGCGTGGCGCAAATAAATACACAAAGTTGCTTTGCTCTCCCAAGTCGTTTCCACCCTGATACTGAACTTCAAAGATGGATTCTACACCGTTCTTTTTAGTTGGGTCAAAATTATCCTTGTAGTTGGCATACAAAGAATACCCCAAAGGCAACACCTGCTTCAGCGTAGTAACCGCCTCAGGATAACGCTTCAAGGTCAGGTAGACTTTACCCAACAAGCTCAACGCGGCTCCTTTCGTAACCCGCCCTCTTCCCGCAGCAGGATACGTAGTTGGTAATAAGTTAACGGCATCTTTCAGGTCGGCTTCGATTTGCTTATACACATCTGCCTGTGGCGATTTTACCAAGTCAAACGCTTCGTTGGGGTTTTTCAACGTTTTGGTGACCAACACCACATCCCCAAAATAACGAACCAAGTTAAAGTAATGGAAAGCCCTGATGAATTTCAATTGCCCCCCAATGGTGCTCTTAGCGGTGGCATCAATAGTGCTTGTTTCGAGCTTTTCCAATGCATAATTGATATTGTACATGGCGGAATAGTGGTTATTCCACAAGGCTGCTACTTCACCATTGCCAGGGTTAACGGTAGAAAACTCAAACGCTTCCCAACCCGCCGCACCACCACGGTCAAGGGGGTTGAAGTCAAGTGTTGTGTTGTCAGACATAAATTCCTGCCCCAGATAGGCAGTATTTGTGATTGTCTGCAACTGACCATACACCCCATTGAGCGCCTGCTCAAATTGGGTTTGGTTTTGGTAGAAAATATCGGTGCTAATTCGGGTCGGGTCAGTGGTCGTCAGGAAGTCATCGTTGCACGAAAACTGAACTAAGCCAAGCGTTACAAGTATAAAAGAGGTTATTTTTTTCATTTCTGCGTAGAATTAAAAGTTAAACTTAGCACCAACCGCCAACGTTCTTGGAACAGGATAAGACTCATCGTCATTGTTCAATTCCGTGCCGCCCCTCACACCCGCATCAGGGTTGTTGCCAGGGTATTTCGTGAATAAGAACAAGTTGTTGGCCGTTACGAAAATACGGGCATCGCTCAGTACCGATTTGAATTTAGGAAGGTTATAACCAATGGTTACAGCCTTTAACCAAATATAGCTACCATCATATACATAACGCTCACTGCTCTCGCGTGACCACTTGAAGTAGTTGGTTCCACCCTGTGAATTTTTAGCATTTGGATTGGAACCTGGATTGGAGGGTGATCTCCATCGGTCTTTCGCTTTGTCTAATACGTTAAATACCCCGTCCATGTTCATGGTCGATGCTTCGATATTACGATAGATGTCAAAGTCATGCGCTCCAACGAACAAAACGTTCAGGTCAAAACGGCGATAATCGGCCGCCACGGTCCATGCCCAAGTAAATGCAGGGTTTGGATTTCCGATTTCAACCATGTCTTGCGTGTCGTACGACACTACGCCGTCGCCGTTTGTATCGGCAAATTTCATACCGCCCGGAATCACCCCGTCTTGCTTAGGCCATGCGTCGATTTCGGCTTGCGTATTGAAGATACCCAATTTTTGATATCCGTAAATCATCCCGATTGGTCGTCCTACTTTCTGTACGTTATAGCCTCCATAAAACCCTCCATACCAAAGCATATCATTGGCTCCTTTGATGGCTAATATTTTGCTGCGGTTGACGGTAAGGTTGGCATTGGTCCGGAAATTCACTTTTCCGATGGTAGTTCTGAAGTCAGCACTTACTTCTACGCCACGGTTCTGCACTTTTCCAATGTTATCTAAGCTTGAGGTAAAACCTGACACCGCTGGGATAGAAATTGGCAACAACATATCGTTGGTAATTTTGCTGTAATATTCAAAAGTGAAGGTCAGCTTGTTGTTGAATGTAGCCACGTCTAAACCAATGTCCAACTGGTTTGATTTCTCCCATTTCAGGTTCGAGTTAGCAAATGAACTAATCACTTTTCCAGGAGCAAATGCATTGCCAAGGATATAGTTGTTTGCTCCCACAAACGCCAAACTTGGGTAGTTACCGATGTTGTTGTTACCAGTTACCCCCCAGCTTGCCCTCAGTTTCACATCCGTCAACCAAGAAGCTTTAGGCATAAATGACTCTTCGGTTAATCTCCAACCTACAGAAGCCGCTGGAAAATCCCCGTATTTGTTTTGGGTTCCAAACCGTGAACTTCCCTCACGGCGGAACGACGCCGAAAGCAAGTATTTATCTTTGTACGAATAATTGGCCCGGGCAAAATACGCCAACAGTCCCCAACCATACTCATACGAGTTGGAAGAACGAATAGATGCTGCTCCCAAATAGGGCACCAAATCATCAGGGAATGTATTTCCTGAGCCATCCACACCGTACACTGTTTCTTTTTGAGAAGTTACTCCCAACAAAAAGTCCATGGACTGATTGGCACCAATTTTGGGTGTGTAGGTTAAGAGTTGGTCAAATGAATAATTGCGCAACTGCTCGTTTATATCCCGGGCCGTAGCAATTCTCGGCGGTGCACCAGCTGTACCAGAAGCCACTGATAAGCCAATGGTCGAAGGCACGTATTCTTTGTAGGAGTTGAAGTTAATCTTGGCATTGACCGACGTACGGAATTTCAGGTTCTTCAAAATGGCAATTTCTGCAAAACCATTGGC
>JAIXPV010000247.1 GCA_027486105.1 Runella sp.
AGTTTTTGCCAATCGGCACAGGAAGCGCAGGAGAAAGCTGTACGACCCGCACACCTTGTTGGCGTAGCAAATTAGCATACACTTGCGTATCCTGACTAGTAGACGATAAAATGGCGTGCGTTGGCAATTCATGCGACAATATTGTGGTTAGTTCCTCAAATGGAATTTTATACTGCGCTTTTACAATTTGCTCTTTCTCAAACCAAGCAATTTTGACAAAGGTATTTCCGAGGTCAATGGCTGCATTCATTGAAATAAACGAGTTGGTATTTTGGAGTTAAAATTTAATAATCTTTGTTACCATATAACACATAACCTTTTACTTTCACGACACAAAATTGTTGTTTTGCAGTAAAAACCGACAGTCACCATGGAAATAGTATCAAAGTGGCTTAATTATACAATTTTTGCCAATCCCATCCGAGACTTTCTTTGGTTTGGGGGAATCATTGGTTTAAGTATCCTCATCAGACGTGGGCTATCATTTACAATTAGTCGTACCATTTACCGATTTATCAAAAATGAATCGGGAGATATTCCCCTAGCAGAGTTTGTACGCCTTACTCGCCGCCCTTTTGAATTGCTCATTACGCTTGGAATGTTATACCTCGCCTTCAGTCACTTGACCGTCCCTAAACAATGGGATTGGATGACTTCCAAAAAATTCGGAGGGGTGATACTCATTCAGAACTTATTTTTCACGCTGTTGGGGGCAGCGATTGGCTGGTTAGGCATTCGTATCATTAAATTTACCGCGTTGATATTTAAGCAAAAAGCCGCCACTACACCGACCCCTCTTGATGATCAACTTGTTCCGTTTTTCAAAGACATCGCCATCATTCTGTGGACCCTGACCAGTTTTTTTGTCATTCTTCACAAAGTGTACGAAGTCAACGTCTGGGCACTCATCACCAGTTTAGGAATTGGGGGATTGGTCATTGCATTGGCCGCCCGCGAAACCCTCGAAAACTTAATTGCCTCTGTCGCGATTATGCTTGAACGGCCCTTTGTGATTGGCGATTCAATCGTGTTAGACAAGATTTCGGGCGAGATTGAGCAGATTGGGTTTCGCAGTACCCGAGTCCGCTCCGACGATGGAAGTTTGATTACGGTTCCCAACCGACTCATGACCACCCAAGCCCTCGAAAACGTTACCCAACGAAGCTACCGCCGCGCCAAATACTACGTTCGTCTGTCGTTCAATACTCCTCCCGAAACCATCGCCCAAATCGTGAAGGACATTCGTCTTCATTTAGAAAGCAATTATCTAACCAATTCAAAAATGCCGATGGTTCGTCTAGAAACCCTCGCCGAAAATTCGTTGGATATTGTGGTGATTTACCACGTCCATAGCTCTATTTGGCGGGTATTTATGGAAACAAGAGAAGAAATTAACTTCAAAATCATTGAAATAGTGCGTGAACACGGTGCTACCTTTGCGTATCCTAGTCGCCACCTATTTATTAAAGAAGCCATTGAAAACTAACGCAAAAAGCCTGCAAAACCAAAATTATATGAAACAGTCCATCGTCTTACTTTTCGTCCTCGTCAGCATTTGTTCTTTTGGGCAATCAATTACCATCAGTCCAAAAAATGTTGAAAAACATATCACCTACCTTGCCTCTGATGAATTGAAAGGGCGGGGAACAGGCACCAAAGACGAACAAAAAGCCGCGCAATACATCGCAACCTTTTTTAACGACCTAGGTTTACAACCCAAAGGAACCAATGGGTTTGAACAACCCTTCAAAGCCAACCTTGACACAGTACACGTACTAGACGCCCGCAATGTAGTCGGCTATCTCGACAACGGTGCTGAGCGCACCATTGTAATCGGGGCACATTACGACCACTTGGGCGAAGGCTACCAGCGTGGGTCGCTCGACCAAGATGCCAAAGGAAAAATCCACAATGGAGCCGACGACAATGCCTCGGGTGTGGCAGGAGTGTTGGAATTGGCTCGGTACTACGCCAAAAACGGCGTTAAGGAAAAGCATAATTTTCTTTTTATTTGTTTCTCTGCCGAAGAATTAGGACTGCTAGGCTCAAAATTCTACGCCAATAACCCTACCATTGACCTCACGAAGGTAAATTGTATGCTTAATTTTGACATGATTGGTCGTTTTGACCCCACCAAACCCATAACCGTTGGTGGTTGGGGTACCAGCCCAACGTGGGGACAAGTGATTCCTCCAGTGATGCAACGTGAAAAAATGGCGTTTAAAATTGACTCTTCGGGGGCAGGGGCTTCCGACCATACTTCGTTTTATACCAAAAAAATCCCCGTACTATTTTTCTTTACGGGCGTCCATTCGGACTACCACCGCCCAAGCGACGACGCCGCACTTATCAATTTTGCAGGTGAATCTCAAATTTTGAATGTCGTCACTGGAATCCTTAATGAATTGGACAAACTTCCTGGCCGCCTCGAATACCGCGAAACCGCGATGCCAATGGCCCGTAATGCCAGTTTTAAAGTAACGATGGGGTTGTTGTTGGATTACTCCTTCAACGGCCCAGGCATTAAAGTTGACGGTGTTTCTAAAAATCGACCTGGCGAAGCGGCTGGCATCAAAGGTGGCGACCTTATTTTACGACTGGGTAATTACACACTCAATACCATTTACGATTACATGGGCGCTTTGGGAAAATACGAAAAAGGACAAACCGTAGAAGCTGAAGTTCAACGGGGAACGGAAAAATTGATGTTGAAAGTAACGTTTTAACCATGAAACCACGCGTCAAGATATGCTGTATCAGCAGCCTGATAGAAGCTAAACTAGCCATTGAAGCCGGAGCCGCCGCCTTGGGTTTGGTGGGAAATATGCCCAGCGGACCCGGAATTATACCGGACGAGCTAATTGCGCAGATTGCCAAGGCGGTTCCGCCCCCTGTTTCTACCTTTTTGCTTACGAGCGAGACCAATCCAGAGGCCATCATTGCCCACCATCAGCGGGTTCATACGAACACCATTCAGATTGTAGATGCGCTCTCTGAAGGCACCTATCACCAAATCCGTGAGGCACTGCCAGGGGTTAAACTAGTGCAGGTTGTTCACGTAATTGATGAAAAGACGGTAGAAGAGGCCGTTCAAGTGGCCGAATTTGTGGATGCCATTCTATTGGACAGCGGAAACCCCAACCTCCAAATCAAGGAATTGGGCGGAACGGGAAGGGTGCATAATTGGGCCATCAGCCGCAAAATACGCGAAAGCATCCCCATTCCACTCTTTTTAGCAGGAGGCATCAAAGCCGAAAACGTAAAAGAGGCGATTGAAACAGTACAGCCGTTTGGCTTAGACCTTTGTAGCAGTGTACGTACCAATGGACAACTAGACCCCGAAAAATTAGAGGCTTTTTTTGCCGTGATTGGTTAAACAATCAAATTTCCCTATTTGAGAGATGTGCTTCGGTCAGAAAAGTGTTCCAGTTTATACCCCCTGAATCGCATCAATCATCCATTTATTATTACTATTAATTAAAGTAACCACCGCCGCTTTTTGGCCAAACATCCAAAAATTAAATATTGCTTTTGTAGGTGATTGAGAAACAGGTTTCAATAAAAATTTCTCTTCGAAATCCTGCGCCTGAAGAATCGGGTCATAACCGCCTTCGTTATTTTTTTCCAACTTCTTAAAAAAATTCGTTAAGCGTTTTCGGAAAGAAGGCGTTAAATCAGGGTGTTTTACCACATTTCTCCATCCCAAATTGACTCCCTTGGTCAAATACCACTTATAAAAGTCATGGGCGGCTTGGGCAGCGGTTGGGGTTTGAGCGTACAGAGAATGCAGGCTGAACCCAATAAAAATCATTAAG
>JAIXPV010000578.1 GCA_027486105.1 Runella sp.
AGCCGAGACCCGACTAAAATGAGTTTAAAGCGCAAACGCAAGAAAGCTGCTCGGGATGATGCCTATTTAATGACGCTACTGAGTCAACTTAACGTTTGATGCAATCACCCTATTATTTCTTTCCCATTTTGATTCGGCAAAAGAGGATGAGTTGACATAGTTTATGCAGTAACAAACTTTGTTATCGACGGTATTGTAGTACAATTTCCCAGTGCTGCCCTCACTGCAAGGAGTAATCGTTAGGTTGGGCAAGTCGAGGGCATCAACGGTTAGTTCACTGAATTGGGCTATTGATTTTTGGGTAAAAAATAATATTCCAAGGAAGAAGAAAGCTAATTTCATGGCGTAATTTAGTTTTTATATTATTGTCCGATACATAACACGTTGAATGTCATGCCAGTTAAGGTGATTGTGCTGGCTGTAGGATTACAAAAACGGACCACGGCTTGGGTGGTAGTAGTGGATTGTACATTGATGACCAGCTTCCCCAAATCTCCCGTACCGCCCGTGAGATTCCCAACCGTGACCGTGGGGGAGGTGGTAAAGCCAGCGGCGCTCAGAGAAGCATTGGCCGTAGCGCAGCCTCCATTAGTGACCGCAAAGGTCGTACCTAGTGCAACCGATGCCGTATGGTATTTAAGTTGGGTGCTTGAAGTGCTTCTTACGATTCCTTTTCCGCCGTTTACCGTCAAGTCGCCGCTAAAACTGCCGTTGCCTTCTACGGTCAGTTTGGCGGTGGGGGTGCCTGAGCCGATGGTAATGTTGCCGCCGTTGGCAAATACCATGCGTGCCGTGCCGTTTTCACGAAGGGTTAGGCTGTTGCTTTCGTCGGTGTAGTCCAATTTCCAGGTCTTTGCGTCGGCAGTGCTCGTAATGGCAATATCGCCGTCCAGTACTTCAAGGGCAAAAGAGGGAGAGATGGTGCCGATTCCCAATTTTTCGGCGTAGATATCGCCCGTAAACCTTCCCGTACCGTTTACGTCCAGCGCATATTGGGGTGTAGTGGTGTTTATTCCTACCAATCCTCCATTAAAATAAATGTCGTCAGGTTGAGAAAAAGGCGTACTCCATTGCGAGGAGGCGGGTTTCCAAGCGGAGCCGTCACAAAACATGAGGTTGTTGGTGGTGCTGTTGTAATACATTTTCCTTTTATCACTTACGGTACAACCAGGGGGCGTAGCAGATTTGGGGATGATAAAGCCGTCGGGCAGAATGGTGCCGAATTGGGCCTGTGAACTGAAAGGGATGAAAAAAGAGAGCGAGAGGAGTGGAAGATAAATAGTTTTCATGCGTTGTGTTTTCTTGATTACGGCATCAAAGTTGGGTCATAACTGAGGTGAAGTCGAAAAAAAACGAGCGAATCGTTGAAAATGAAGCTTAAGTAAGGGCGTTTCTCTAAGTAAACCGTTTTTAACCTGTTGATTTGGATTAAGTAGCCAATGATAAAGTTTACCTAATTTGGATATTCTGGCATTTAAATTGTTTTGAAAAATAAGAGAAGCTAAATTTACGCGTGGTGTGGTGCTTTTATGCTCATTAATGGCTTTTTTAACGTTGTGCGAAACTCACTGTTTATGAAATTTTGTATACTTTTTTTCTGCTACTGCGGCCTTCTTGTTCGTTTACGCGCTCAATCAATCATTACGTTTGGTCAAGGAAATACCCCAAATGTTTCGGTGACGGCTTCTTCGCAAAGCAGCCCCGCGATTCAGACCTTAACGGGTACGGGCTTTTTGCCCAACTCAGCGGCGGCTTCGCGGTTTTTGTCGCAAGCTACGCTGGGGCATAATTTTGCTCATATTCAGGATGTTGCTAATCTTGGCGTTGAGAAATGGCTCGATAATCAGCTTGCCCTGCCCAATTCCTTTCGTATCCAAACGTATTTGGCCCAAATTCACCAAATGATGGTGGACTCGCTTAAGTTCAAAAATCCTGCTAATACCTACACCCTTTCCAAACGTGTTTGTGGGTAATACGCACTTTGATGTTTCGTGGTTTCAGGGGGCCATGACCGCCCCTGATGCGGTCAGGTGGCGCGTGGCGTGGGCGTTGAGTGAGATGTTTGTGGTATCGAGGGTTTCGGCGTTTGACGACAACTCGTATGCGCTGTCAAGTTACTACGATTTATTGTTGGAAAATGGCCTAGGAACGTATCGTAACCTGCTGGAGAAAATAACCTATCATCCAGCGATGGGCGTTTATTTGACCTTCATGAACAACCACGCGACGGATTCGACCAATAAAATTTACCCCGACGAAAATTACGTCCGTGAGTTGATGCAGCTTTTTTCGATTGGACTTTACAAACTCAATTTGGACGGTTCTGAAATGCGCGACGCCAACAATAATCTTATACCGACCTATAACAACAACGACATTGCAGGCTTGGCTAAAGTTTTCACGGGCTTGTCGTGGGGCGATAGCCGTTATCTGGGCGATAATGAAAAAAACAATTGGAGTTACACTTTGCCGATGAAGTTTTTCCCGATTGATTCGAGCGACGCTAAAAAAAATCCGTGGAAGACAAAACCGCGTATCGTGAATGGGCACGAACCTGGGCCGAAGACATTTCTGGGTGTCACCATTCCTGACCGGCCTGTATATCAAGGATGCCTTGGATGTGTTGGCCTACCATCCCAACGTTGGTCCTTTCATTGTCCGAAGGCTCATTCAGCGGTTGGTAATGTCAAATCCTTCGCCGGGTTATATTCAGCGGGTGGCAACGGTGTTCAACAACAACGGAAGCGGAGTGCGCGGTGACTTAAAAGCGGTGGTTCGGGCGGTTTTATTGGACTTGGAGGCGCGAGATTGCGGTATCGACCAAACTCTTAGTACCGTTGGAGCGCTTCGCGAACCTTTTCTGAGGTATATGAATCTGATGCGCGGTTTGCCGCTAACCACGCAGGGAGGCGTTTATCGAAACGTGATGGTTGATTTGTTCTCTCGATTGGAACAAAAACCCTTGAATTCACCTTCGGTTTTTAACTTTTTTCAGCCTGATTTTCAACCCGACGGCGAACTGAAAACGCAGGGAAAGTTTGCGTCAGAGTTTCAGTTGGTGAACTCCCAAACCGTCACTGCCTACGTAAATGTCCTCGGTAAGTGGCTAATTGATGACGACCCCGTTGAATATTGGGGACTTTTTAACGGTGAAATATATAAACCCCACCAAGATTCAAAATTTAATTTAGTGGCCGATTATGCGTTTACGCACAACGATAAAATCGTTCAATTACTTGATAAATATAATCTGCTTTTTGCGGGCGGAAAACTGTCGGCTAAGACATTGGATTTGATTCGTTCAATGGTTGTTAAAATGCCTTATTCCGAAGGGGCCAATGGCGTACCCAACGCTGACCAAGCCTACCGCCGCGTCAGATTGATGCTGGTATTGATTTTGACTTCCCCTGATTATCTCATTATACGTTGAGAATGAGATGGTTATCAACCAACAATTTATTTCAGGGTTTATACGTAACTTATGAATAGACGAAATTTTCTGAAACAAGCGGGCTGTGTCGGTAGGTATACGCTAAGGCAGAGTTGCGGTTTTCTTTTACTTTTTGGTCAAAATAAGCGTATGCGGCCGCATAATTGCCTGATTCAAACATCGCAATTCCCTCCGCAAAACGCTTGCGGTCTTTGTCGATTGGGGTGTCGTGGTCGGTCAGGTAGTAATGCAAAAAAAATAGCATTAAGACAAGCGGGACAACGATGAGAGAGCATCCACGGCGGGTGATTTTTCTTGAAAAAAAACGTTATTTCTAAAAAACCGTTTATGCGTCGTTTTGGTTTCTGTTGGTCAAAAATTGCAAAAAGATGCTATTTGTCATAAAATTAAGGGGACTTGTGTGACAAATGTCGCAGAACGGGCGCTGGAGTTGAGGGATATTTGCATCATACTTACGAAATACAAATACCATTATGGCACAGGAACATTTTTATGAGGTCTCGGTTGAGTGGAACAGCGAACGCAAAGGAACGATGAGTTCACCCGTTTTGAATGATAGCTATGAAGTAGCTACGCCGCCCGAATTTCTCAAAGGCATGGCGGGTATCTGGTCACCGGAGCATTTGCTGGTAGCGGCGGTGAATAGTTGTTTAATGACCACTTTTTTGGCCATTGCCGACAATTCAAAATTAGATTTTACCCATTTTGCATCCAAAGGTGTAGGCAAACTAGAAGTAGTTGATGGCAAATACACAATCAGTGAAATAACCCTGATGCCCGTGTTGACGCTTCCCGCCGATGACCAAAAAGAAAAAGCAATGCGAGTGCTTCATAAAGCGGAAGCGGCCTGTTTAATCAGTAATTCAGTTAAATCAAAAATTTTATTTCAACCCGAAATTGTCGTAACGCAAGCGGAATTAATTGCCTAAAACCTCAAAAAATATGACCAAATACTCTTTCATCCTACTAAGTGCTTTGATTTTTGTGTTTAACGCCTGCAACCCGAAAGGCAAAGGTGGCGGTGAAACTACGGGCGGGGCGTTGTCGGCTAAGGAGTTTAAAGCTAAAATCGACGCTGATGCCGCTATCACGGTAGTGGATGTACGAACTCCCGAAGAATTTGCGGGCGGTCATTTGCCCAATGCCCACAACATCGACTGGAATAGCAACGGGTTTGAAAACAAAATCGATGGTTTTGAGCGCGACAAACCTATTTTGGTTTATTGCCTCAGCGGTGGCAGAAGCGTCGATGCAGCCCAAAAAATGCGTAGTTTTGGCTTCAAGCAAGTATTTGAGTTGGAGGGGGGGATGATGAAATGGCGGGCCGAGGGCCTGCCCGAAACCACCGCTCAAAGGTCGAAACCGACGGGTATGAGTCGACAGCAGTTTGATGAATTACTGAACTCAGAGAAATTGGTTTTGGTCGATTTTTACGCGGATTGGTGCGCTCCTTGCAAAAAAATGGCTCCATTTCTCGAAGAAATCAAGACCGAGAAGGCCAACAAAGTCAACCTTGTCCGTATCAATACCGACGATAATCATGAGTTGGCCCAGCAGCTTGGCATTGAAGGCCTGCCCACCTTACTTTTATTCAAAAACAAAACCCTCGTTTGGCAAAACGTTGGGTACATCGGAAAGGAAGAGGTGGAGAAGCAGTTAAACTAAATTTCGATAAGAAAATGTGTAAAATTAATTTACACTTCACGAATAGTTGCTAAGTTTTTGATAATCAAATTTTTGTACTCTTTGCGCCACTGCGACTTTGCGTGAATATATTTGCTTAATTATTTATTTTCCGTCGCTTTTATACTTCATCAATACATTAATTAGGGTTTCATTTTCAGTGGCGAGGTTTTTTCGCCACTCTTTTTTGTCCTCTCTGACGGTCGTTTTAAAAAAACGCCCTAACTTTCGGGCTCACTTTTAGAAGGAGTAAACGACGCAAGCATAAAATGGCTGAACCTGAAACCAATATCCGAACCGTCAACGTAACCCGCTACGTCACGCCGTTGCGGGAGGGCGGCTCGCTACCTGCCATTGTGGAGGCCGACGATGATTTTTTGTACGTGATGAAATTTCGCGGTGCGGGGCAGGGTGCCAAGGCGCTCATTGCGGAGCTGATTTCGGGCGAAATAGCCCGAGCCCTGGGTTTACGCGTCCCCGAAATTGTGTTTAGCAACCTGCACGAAGCGTTCAGCCGCATGGAGCCCGACGAAGAAATTCAGGATTTGCTGCGCGAAAGCGTGGGGCTTAATCTAGCCCTGCATTTTCTGTCGGGAGCCATTACTTTTGATGCATTGGTAACCACCATCAACGCTACCCTTGCGTCGCGGATTGTTTGGTTGGATTGCTTGATTACCAACGTAGACCGCACCCCACGAAATACCAACATGCTGATGTGGCACCGCGATTTGTGGCTGATTGACCATGGTGCCTCGCTGTATTTTCACCATTCATGGGACAATTGGGAGCAGCAAGCCAAACGCCCTTTTACGGCCGTTAAAGACCATGTATTGTTGCCTTTTGCGTTCGAATTGGAGGAGGTAGATGCCCATTTTAGGGCTATTCTGACGCCCGAACGGATTCGGGACATTGTGGCGTTGGTGCCCGATGAATGGCTCATGGATGAGTCGACGACGATGACGCCCCAAGAGCGGCGGCAGGTGTATGCTCAATTTTTAGAAACGCGCGTTGCCGCGTCCGAACTGTTTGTCAAAGAAGCACAAAATGCCCGAAAAACACTTATTTGAGTACGCCGTGATTCGCGTGGTGCCGCGCGTGGAGCGCGAAGAGTTTTTGAACGTCGGGGTCATTGTTTATTGTTCTGCCGAGGGTTTTTTACAAACAAAATTTGAACTGAACGAAGCACGTCTGCGGGCTTTTTCTGACCAGATAGATATGCCCGAATTGACCGCAAGGCTGGGAGCTTTTGACCGAATCTGCAATGGCCGCTCCAAGGGCGGAACGATTGGGCAACTATCACGCGCTGAGCGTTTTCGGTGGTTGACCGCCACCCGAAGCACCGTGGTACAGACCTCGGCGGTTCATCCAGGCTTGTGCGAAAATGCCGCTGAAACCCTAGAGCGATTGTTTGCTCAACTGGTTTTGTAGGGGCGTATTTCAGTGCTTTTTGATTTTCTTCTGAAGCTCTAAATAATCTTCCAGCAACGGGTCATTTCGTTGTTTTTGGGCTTTTTCGTACTCATTCATTACTTTTTTGAGCGAAAGTCCTTCGGGATTTACGTAGTAGACATTGTCGCCTGCGTCGATGAGCAGCTTGCAGATTTCCCATTCCTGTTTGGAAGCGGCGGCGATGAGCGGCGTTACATTTTTGAGCTGATCGAGGTCTCCCGTGGCTTGTTTCAAATCTAAACCATATTGAAGCAACAGTTGCACTTTCTCAAACGTATTATCGCCGTACTGAATGATGGATAAAACCAGCGGTTGGCCTTGGTCGTTGGTCGCGTTGGGATTGGCCCCTTTTTCCAAAAAATACTGAAACATCGCTGGCTCCATGATTCCAGCATCCCTGACGTGTGTATCAATTCGCCCTGAGGTCGTTGATTCAATTTTTGTGCCCGCTTTGATAAGCAACTC
>JAIXPV010000564.1 GCA_027486105.1 Runella sp.
CCCGACTAAAATGAGTTTAAAGCGCAAACGCAAGAAAGCTGCTCGGGATGATGCCTATTTAATGACGCTACTGAGTCAACTTAACGTTTGATGCAATCACCCTATAAGGAAAGTGTTTCACTTTGAGATAATTACGCAGTTATTTTTTGCAAATTGGCAAAACTCGTCCCGATACTTTCAAAAGGGCTGGCAGCCATATCCTGCTCTACAAAGTAGTATTTCAATCCCGCTTTTTTGGCGCCTGCAAAAATCTTTTTGAAGTCCACCACCCCTGTTCCGACCTCTACAGGCTTTTTGAGTTCTTGGTCAATGTCTTTAATGTGCCAAAGCGGAAAACGACCAGGCTGCTGTTTGAACAACTCTACAGAATCAAGGCCCGCTTTTACCACCCATGCCATGTCCATTTCCATCGTTACAAGGTCAGGGCTGGTTTGTGACAAAATCAAATCATAAGGCGTTTGGCCTTCTACTTTGTCAAACTCCGTAGCGTGATTGTGATAGGCAAAACCGATGCCCGCTTTTTTGCAAGCTTCACCCGTTTTAATAAATACTTCAATTGATTTTTTGATTTCATCCAACGTCCCTACGGGTGTAGAAGCACACACCAAATAACTCAGGCCACCTTCGGCGGCTTCATCCACCAATTGTTGGTAATTTTCCAACAAATTCAGTCGCTTGGGCATACTGGTGGGCATTTGACGCGGTGGCGCACCTGCCGCAGCCCCGCCGCCTGCGGCAGCACCTGCCTGCGCTGGACGCGGACGAAAAGGAGCACCTCCTACGTGATGAGCGCGCCAAGTCATCCCCAAATCTTCTACTATTTTTTTAAATTCTTTGGGCGAATAACCATAATAACCCTCTTTCATGCTGAAAGCAGATTCGATTTCTTTATAACCAATGCCCGCTACTTTTTCCAAGGAGCCTTTGGCGTCGTCAGACATAGCCCTGAACAGCGTAAACAACTGCAAACCAGGGCGCGGTAATGCCTCAGGAGCAAAAAGATTTTGTGCCAATGCGGGTACGACCAAGCTACCCAATGCCAAAGCACCAGTATTTTTAAGGAAAGTTCTGCGATTCTGCATTATTGTACAAGATAAAAGCCTGAATTGATAAACCAGAAAGTCAGTCGCCGGACAGTACGCCCGACGACTTTCTAACGGTACGTTTATAGGTTAGTAATTGTATTTTGAAACTGAATCGAAACCACCGACATGACGATTTGATTCGGTTGAGCATTGGAATTTTTGAACACAAAATACACATCATGGATGCCTTCTGTAGCTTCAATTTTGGCGATGGCCTGCTGAGCCCCGCGCCGCGCCCTTGCCGCTGGGTCAGTGGCCGCCTGCCCCTGCGTACGTTGTGCATTTGCGGCAGGCGTTCCTGCGGCAGGCGCTGCTGCTGGTGGGCCGAAGGTCGGATCTTTGACTTCTACGGGCGATGTTTTTCCGATTAATTTACCCGTTGGAGAGCCTAAACGAATTTCTACCACACCGCCAGAAGCACCCACACGCGTGGTGGCTTGCGCCAAAACCTCGATTTGTTTGATGTCTGTCAAGTCTAATTGGGAGTATCCAATGTAGGAATCATTACCAATTAAATTAAATGATTTTGAAGGTGTTATCAACAATTGTGTTCCTTTGGTCTTCTCTGCTTTGGCGGGGTCGAGTGAAGGATTGCGTAAATGCACAATATTCTCCGACATCAACGGCGACAACAATTTTGTTCCTCTGTCGGTGTAGGCAGCACGTAACACGTAGCTTCCGCGCCCGTTTTCTCCTTCGGGTACTTTGGTGGTATAGGCACCTACGGTTGGCAATGTCTTGGCCTGCAATGGTTTTTCTCCCAAGCTCATGATATATTTGACCATCGTTGCGGCATCGTTTTTCGAGATTTGTGGGTGGGCGCTCATGGCGTGGTCTCCCCATACTCCGCCACCACCAGCAATGATTTTATTAGCTAACTTTTCGGGAGCGGCGGCATCGCCTTTGTATTTTTGCGCAATGTCTTTGTAGCTCGGTCCTACAGATTTTTTATCAACAATGTGGCAGGACTTACAATCGCTCGCACTCATGAGTTTGTAGCCTGTCGAGAAGCGTGCCGAGGCATCAGTGCCACGGTAATTGGCGGCTATTTCGATGGGGTCAAAAGAATCGGGCATATAGTCGATATTAACCGCTACCTGAGATGGAATGATTTTTCCATTTTCTAAACTACCGTCTTCTTTATCGTTCACTTTTACTTTATACTCAATGCTTTCGTTTGGAAAAAAGAAAGATTTATTGCCTTTTGTTACTTCTAACACCACTTGGGGGGCTTCGTTGCCAGCCTTGATTTCAAGGGTACGGCTATTTTTAGCTCCTTTAGGGTCAGTTACTATCAAAGTAACTTTGTATGTTCCTGGTTTATCAAATGTTACCACTGGATTTGGTTGCGTAAGTGTCTTAAAGACCCCCGCTTTAGAGGTGATTTTCCATTCATATTTCAACACATCACGGTCAAAATCCTGCGTTCCTTCCGACGAAAACGCCACTTTGAAAGGCACCGAACCTGCCTTTTTATCGGCGTTTGCTTCTACTATCGGAGGGCGATTGCCAGCGTTGTATTCGATTTTTACCAAACGCGCATTGTCATTTCCTCTAAACCAAGCGCTTCCGTATTCGAGTACGTACAAAGCTCCGTCGGGGCTAAAATCTATGTCGATGGCACTGCTAAAATTTTCGCTAGGCATAAACCGCTCCATAGATTTATAATCGCCGTTTTCATCCATAGTCACGGCCATAATCCAGCCACGCATAAACTCCACCATAAGCCACTTACCCTCATAATAGTCTGGAAAAGGGCGCGGGGCATTTTTGAAATCAGCTTTTCTGAAAACAGGCCCACCCGTAGCGCTCCGCCCCGAACTTCCTACCAACGGAAACTCTGTTGAATTGGCATAGGGATACCATACAAATGCCTTTTGAGCAGGCGGTAATTCCCGCAAACCCGTATTGTTGGGGGAATCATTGATGGGTTTAGCAGGGTCAAATTTTGAGTCGGCTTTGAGTTTGTTGGTTTCAAAATCCCAATCTGCATATACTTTATTATCACCAATAAAATAAGGCCAGCCAAAAAAGCCAGGGCCTTTGGCTTGGTTGAATTCATCATATCCACGTGGGCCACGTGGTGAATCCTGCGAGGCGTCGGGACCTACTTCACCCCAATACAAAAAGCCAGTTTTGCTGTCGATGGTTGGGCGCCACGGGTTGCGGTGGCCCATGGTATAAATTTCGGCGCGGGTTTTGGGGGTGCCTTTGGGGAATAAATTTCCGTCTGGAATCGTGTAAGTGCCGTCGGGTTGGGGCTTGATACGCAAGATTTTACCACGCAAATCGTTGGTATTAGCCGCGCCGCGCTGGTCGTCCCAAGTGCTTTGCTCTGGGCGCTCATCAATGGGGGCATAGCCGTCGGAGTTACTGTTGCTGGTATTATTTCCAGTAGTCAAGTACAAATTACCAACTTTATCAAACACCATTCCACCGCCCGTGTGGCAGCATTCTTCGCGTTGGGTAATAACCTCCAACATAATTTTTTTGGAAGATTCCACTAATTCATCGCCTTTCAATTCCCACCGTGCCAACACGTGTTTTTTGTCGGTTGGGTCGGCATAGTACATATAAATCCAGTTGTTTTTGGCAAAATTAGGGTCCGCAATCAAACCCATCAAACCCTCTTCTGCTTCGCGCACTTGTCCCTGCCGATTGGTATATTTTGTATTGACTGGAATCGTGGCCAATACGCTCACTTCTTTGGTTTTGGGATTATAGGCTTTTAAATTTCCTTTTCGCTCTACGAACAACACCCGCTTATCGGGCAAAAAGGTCATTTCCATAGGTTCATCCAATTTTTCCGTCAAAATGCTTTTGGTAAAGCGGTTTTCTTCAGGAGGTGACGATTGGCTGTAAGTAACGGTGGCTGCGCCCAATACAATCAGGCCAACGGCTCCCAACTTACGAAGAGAGGTGGAGAAATACATACGCAAGATAAATTTGTAATTTTCTTATTAAAATTATGACGGATTCCACTCAAAGATAGAGGCGATAGTTTGTATCAAAACAATACATTAGACAAAAAACAATAAGTTGCCGATGATTAACGGTTTTTAACCGACCGTTTGGATTTTGTGATTTATGTTATTGGTATTAAAAGGCAGTTAAAATCAAGCGTAAGACTTTCGGTGAAAAAATCTTATCTTTAAAATTGAAGCCAGAATAAAGAACCACCATTTTCTTAATTGTTTGTATATGAAAGTTTTAA
>JAIXPV010000238.1 GCA_027486105.1 Runella sp.
GTCTTTTTTACCTTCAAAAATCACGTCGGTACCGGGCGAGCACATATTGCCTGTGGGGCGTGGCTTGCCGTCGGCTAGCCCTGCCAAAAACTGCATTTCTACCGAGATAGGCCAATCCTGCTCTTTGGGCATGGTGCGGGGGTCTTGGGAGTGAAACATCACGCCGCTGTTCAACTCCGTATAACTCGGAGCATCTTTGCGCCATATTCCCGTAAACCTGTACTCCATTTTGAGGTGATAATAGGAATAAGGTGTGTTGAAGTACAAATGTCCGTAGCGCTCGTTGAACTTGTCATATTGATCGTAGCGCACTTTGATGATGCCATCTTCTACCCGAAACGTATTCCCATAGTTGTCACCTACCTCGTGGTGGTGAATTTTGACCGTCCAGTTTTTGATATTTTTTCCGTTAAACAAAGAAATCCAATCTTCTTTGTCTTTGTTTTTAGACGGGGTAAACGACATGATTCCCACCAGCAGGAGGGCCAATGAGCAGGAAAGGAGTCGAGAAGCAGTAATGACAGGTTTCATGATGGTTAATATTCTTGAGAATTGTGATTGATAACTCTTCAAGAAAACAAGCGCCTATATATACTTAAAACATTCGCTTTTGGGTAGATATAAGATGAATCACTTATCAGACTATTGTTTTTGTTTTATGACTTTTTTATGTTTGAATTGCATAAAATTTATTTTCCATGAAAACTCATTTTGTCATTACTCGCCGCACGCATTGGTGGATGAACCGGCTGCCGCTTAGAGTCTATTTGGATGATATAGAAATAGGCTCCCTGCACAACAACGAATATTGGGAATACACATTAGTTCAACACGGGGAAAATGTCCGGGCAGCCATTGGCTCTTGGGGTTTTTTCAGAAAAAAGATTGACCTGCCTATCAGGCCAACCGATCGTTTTGAACTAACCATTGTAAGCGATTGGAAAGATGTCATCAAATCTTTGGCATTTATCACAGTGTTATTGTTGCTTCATTTTTGGTTTTACCATAAAAATGACGAGGTCAAATACATACTTTCAGCAGGCATTTTACTGTACAAACTGGTTGGGTACGGTGCGGTATCTTTCATTGATATCCGCTATGATCGCACCTTGGTTACTGCTGAAATGCCTAACCGAGCGAGCGTAGAGGTGCATTAATTTTTTATGCTGAAACATAAAAAAAGTCCCTCCGCCGCGAAAGCATTTAGGAGGGACTTTTTTTGCGGTGATTACCAACCAGGATTTTGTTTCAACGATGGGTTGAGCGAAATTTCGTTGATGGGCAAGGGCCATAAATAATCTTTGGCAGGGTCAAACTTGCGAAAATTGGCCGCCTGAACCAAAATAAAGTTGTCGGGTGTCAGGTTGACGGTTGCGGGTGGAAATTCCGATTTGAAGAAATAAATGCCTAAAATGGGCTTTGGAAGCTCAATTTCGGCCGTTTTCCAACGAATCAAATCCCAGTACCGGAAACCTTCTTGGGCCAATTCTACGCGACGCTCGCGGCGGATTTCTTCGCGCATCGTTAGGCCATTGGTGGTTACAAAAGCATTGGTCAATTTGGCCACTCCAGCACGGGCTCGTAGGCGGTTGAGGGTTAGGTCAAGGTCGGCGTCGCTGATGGCATTGTCCAACTCAAAACGGGCTTCGGCATAAGTAAGGAGTACCTCAGCGTAGCGCAAAACAGGGCGGTCGATGCGCGAGGCTTGCGTGTTCCAGTCGTCGACGTTGGCAAACTTGCGGAACATATACCCCGTTTTATTGAACGAAAGGTTGGCTACGTCGAAGATGGGTTTGGTGGTCATCTGGGCGTCGCCGCGTTTCATAAAAGTGGCAATCATCCGAGCATCTCGGTTAGCAAATATCTCGATGGTAGCCGTTGGTGTTTTGTACAAAGGTGATTTGGTAATGGGCAGTCCATCGCTCATTACGTAGGAGTCAGAAAGCGCTTTGGTTGGATTGGTATTGCCGTTTTCGATGGAGCCGCGGTAGTAAGCGTGGGTTGAAACACGGTCAGTGATGGAAACTCCGTACTGGCGCACCATGATATTTTCGCGGTTTTGACGTCCCTCTCCTTCGTACTGAAATAAGTTAAAATAATTGCCGAACAAATCATGCTGCTTACTGTCGATTACGGCTTTGGCGGCGTTGAAAGCGGCCGTTAAGTGCTTGACAGGGTCGCCCGAATTGTGAAATTTAGCGCGAGTACCTTCAAACAACGCCACGCGGGCTTTGAATGCCAGCGCGGCCGTGTTGGAAATTCGGCCATAGTCAGCATTGCCCAATTGGGTAGGGGTTGGCAATTTTGAGGCGGCAAAATCCAAGTCTTGGTACATTTGTTCCATAATTTGCTCACGCGGAGCAGCAGCAGCAGTTAATTCTGGTGAATCATCGGTGAGTGTTTTTAAAATCAAGGGAACGTCGCCGTAGCGTTGCACCAGAGAGAAATAACCGAATGCCCGGAAAAAACGCGCCTCGGCAATGTACCGGTCAATGACTGCTGCGCTGGCTTGGGTGGCGCGCGGAGCCTTCTCAATGATGTTATTGGCAGCTCTGATGAGTTGGTATGGCGTATTGTACGACCCGTCGGTAGATGGGGCCAAACGTGAGCCGTCGCTGATGCCGTTAGACGACAAACCGATGGCGTCGTCCGACCAGTTATCGTCGGTATTAAACCCAGGCATCCAAGTATACAGATAATTGGCGGCTTGTTTAAGGTCAGATTCTGAGCGCCAGAAGGTATCGTCGCTGATGGCGGTTTCGGGTAGGCGGTTCACATCGCAGGCCGACAGCACCAGCAGCAATGCGAAAGAGTAAGCGGTATAATTAAATATTTTTTTCATTTTCGGAATTGCTAAAATTAAAAGTTCGGTGCTTAGAAAGAGACATTTAACCCTACGGATGCCGTGGCAAAGAACGGATAATCGTTTTCGACACCGTTGCGGGTTTCGGGGTCATAATAGCCTTGGAATGCTCCCAAGCCCGAAATAGTAAATAAATCCTGTCCTGAGAAGAAGAAGCGGGCACGCTCAATCTTAACGCGCTTGGTCAGCCGACTCGGCAAAGTGTAACCCACTTGTAAGTTTTTAAGACGCATGTATTTACCGTCCAAAATCCACTTGTCAGAGGCTACATAATTGTGCGTAGCACCCGTAAATGGACGAGGATAAAGGGCGTCAGGATTTTCGGGGGTCCAGTAGTCGGCGTGAATGGCCAAAGGCTGTTTCCAAGTCACCAAACGAGGGGCAATCGACTCGGTATTGGGGCGGAAGCGACGTTTGCCCACACCTTGGAAAAACACCATGAAGTCAAACCCTTTCCAGTCAAATCCTAATGTTGAGCCAAACAACAAACGGGGTTGGTCAGTGCCCAGATACACTAAATCACCAAAGTCTTCTACGTTTCCTTTGCCCACCGTGAGGCGGTTGTCGCCGTTGCGGTCGATGTATTTTACGTCGCCTGGGCCTGTACGGTTATCTTGGAATGGAGACGCTTTGACTTCATCAGCCGAGGTGAAATACCCTGCCGTTTGGTAGCCCCACAGGGTATTGATTGGGTAGCCCTCAATGAGGCTGTTGAAGCCAGCATTGATAACCCGGCGGCCCGAGAAATTGATAAGTTTGTTTTGGTTGTCGGAAAGATTGAACGAAACATTATAGTTGAAATCTTTGCCGATGCGGTCGCGGTAGCGCAGGTCAAGTTCCCAGCCCCATGATTTTAGCTCCCCGTTGTTTTTGCGCGGAGTGGCAATCCCGATGGTGGCGGGAAGCTGCTGCGGGGTGAGCATATTTCGGTTGAACTTGACGTAATAATCAAAGTTGGCCTGCAAACGGTTTTGGAAAAATCCGAGGTCAATACCTCCGTTGGTAGTTTCGATGGTTTCCCAAGAAAGCGCCGCCGACGGAATAAACGTTTGACCGATGTAAGAAGCCCGAGCATCACCCAACACAAGGGTTGAGCTTCTCGACAATTGGTTTAGGTAATCATAAAAACCGAGGGTACTTCCCAAAGCGCCTCCCAAACGTCCCCACGAACCCCGCAATTTAAGTTCAGAGATAAACCGTAATGAATTGGCAAACCACGCTTCGCGGTGAACGTTCCAACCCACCGATGCAGCTGGAAAAATTTGGGTACGCAGGCCGGGCGCAAGTTTAGAGCTTTCGTCCTGACGAACGGTCACTTCGAAAAGATATTTGTCGCTGAAATTGTAGTTGAAACGACCAAAAATTGATTGAAACGCATACGTACGGATGGTCTCGCTGTTGCTTTTGGTGGCGTCGTCGCCGAGGCTTAGGGTAGGCAAGTCGTTACTTACGAGGTTGTTGGCTTGGGTAAACACACTTTCAAAACGCGAATCTTCCCACTGATAGCCTCCCAATACGCTAAAGCTGTGTTTGTCACCGATTTTGAAGTTGTAATCAGCCAAGAACTGTAAATTCAAGTTTTTGGTCAAATCGCGGGTAACGCGGTAGGAGTTTACCTGATTTATGTAGCGCGATATGCTGTTGCGGCCCCACAAAGGAACCGTCCGGAAAAATGTGTTTCTATTTTGGGGACGGAACTGCGTTCCTGCCACGGCCCGAAGCGTGAGTCCTTTGACGATTTCGGCGGCTTTTAGTGTGAAGGTTCCGTCAAAGAAGTTTTTGTCGAGATTATTGTAGCCTCCCGATTCCAACTCGGCATAGGCCGAAGCAGCCGAGCCTGCGCCGTTGTAGCGCCCTTCGGGTGTGAAGAAAGGCGTTCGGGTGCGTAGGCGATATACTTGGTATAAAAGTCCACCGCCATCGGCTCCCGAAGAAGACTGGCGGGTTTGTTCGAGCGTATAGGCAATTCGAGTATCCAACGAAAGGTGTTTCGTTAGTTGAGTGCCCAAGTTGACACGCAGGTTATAGCGTTTGTTGTTGTCGGGGCCGACCTTGAAAACGCCTTGTTTTTCGTAATAACCGCCCGAAATCATGAAGTTAAATTTATCCGTACCGCCGCGCGCAGTGATGTTGTGCGTACGCATGGAAGTATATTTCCGTAAAAGCTGGTCGGTAAGTGGCTCCTGATTGTAAAACAAATAGTTGTTGGTATCGGCGGGATTGACCACGTAGGGAACGTTGTTGCGGATTTGTTCTAAGTCAAATGCATTGTATTCTGGGCCCGCACCCGCATTGAGTTGACCTAAGTTTACCAGATTGGCTTCGTCCAATAAACTCAATCGTTCGGGAACATTGATGGCCCAATCGGTACCGTATTGACCCAAATAGTCAAAAGTTACTTTGCCAGCTTTTCCTTTTTTTGTCGTTACCAATATTACCCCTCCCGCAGCTTGTGCGCCATAGATAGCGGCGGCAGCCGCATCCTTCAGCACGCTCATGCTTTCTACGTCGTTGGGGTTCATGTTGAGGAGCGTAGAGCTGGGTACCGTTACCCCGTCCAAAATCACGAGCGGTGGTACGTCGCCATTGGCGGTGGTAGCGCCCCGTATCTGCAGGTTGAGGCTTTCATTACCGGGCTGCCCCGTTACGCGGGTTACAATTAAGCCTGGGGTCGTTCCTTGAAGGGCGTTGGCTAAGTTGCTACTGGGGCGGTTTTGAATCATTTTTGAATCTACGGTCGAGACGGCCCCCGTCAGGTTGACCTTCTTTTGGGTTCCGTATCCTACCACCACGACCTCTTCAAGGCTTTTATCATCTACCACCAAACTGATGTTGAAATTGGTTCGATTGCCCACCGTAATTTCTTGTTTGGCATAGCCAATGTAGGAAAACACCAGCACCGATTTTTCATCCACCACCGAAATACGGAAGGTTCCCTGTGCGTCTGACGTAGCTCCCCGGGTGGTTCCTCTCACCTGTACCGTTACACCGACCAATGCCTCGCCTTTTTCGTCGGTTACTTTACCAGTTACATTCCGGTCAATAGACTGATTTGGGAGCAGACTTAGGGTTTGGAGGGGTGTTTCGATAAACCCCACCGTTTTTTTGAAAAGGGCAATTTGTTTGCCTTTGGCCTCAAAACTGATGTTGAGCGGTGTCAGTACTTGCTCAAGCACTGACTTCAATTTTTCGTTTTGGGCGTTAATATTAATTTTTTGACTGGCCTTGATTTCCTTAGGATTGTAGATAAACCGCACGTTGGTGGTGCGTTCAATAGCGCCCAATGTACTTTTCAGATCTTCATTATAAAGCTTAAGGCTTACTTTTTGGTCAAGCATTTCCTGACCCAGGGCGTCGTGCGCATAAGAGGCACTCATGCACAGTATTGCTATCAGCATCTGTGTGAAGGAAATTCTCATGAGTGTTCGGAGAAGATTGGTTGTTTGGTAGAATTTATCCATGACAAAATAGTGGTTTTCTCATGGATGGCAGATATAAAGCTAAGATACTTGTTTTTTAACGTTTTTTTTTGAAAAAGTTCTATTTACAGCCGCGGCTGTGGATAATGATTTGAGCATCAACCATTTCGTAAGTAGAATGGGTGATTTTACAGATTAAATCGAGCTTGTCAAACAGTGATTCGTCGGAGAGATTGGCCGTGAGATAGCAAGATTCCATGGTCTTTGCATCATAAATGAACGAAATGCCGTACATTTTCTCTAAAAATTTAAATACCTGTGAAACAGGGGTTTCTTCAAAAATAAACTCTTTTTTGGGGGCTTCAACCACTGCTTCTGGGGCGTCTACGATGGACTTGAAGAGACGCTCTTCATTTTTTGAAAAGGCCGCCTGTTGGTTGGGCGTCAGCACTACGCCCGCCATCACGTTTTGCTGGGTTTCTTTGGCTTTTTCGAGGTCTTTACGGGTGTAAACCGAAACTTTACCCGTTTTTACTTCTACTTTTGCTTCTTGGGCATCTGCAAAAGAATTGACCATGAAACTCGTCCCTAATACCTGCGTTGAAATATGGTGTGTGTAGACCCAGAAGGGTTTTTGAGGATTTTTGGCAATGTCAAAAAACGCTTTTCCGTTCAAATACACTTCTCTTCGGGAGGCGTTGAAGTGATGAGGATAACGCAAACTGCTCTTAGGATACAACGTGACACTGCTGCCGTCTTCGAGGCTGATTTTTTGCGGAAGAGTGGTCTGGTTGGTGTTTTCTAAGTAGTTGTTGGTAAGTTGTGGCAGAAAAGAGTTTGTCGCTTCAGTGAGTGGAAGCACGGGCTTGCTCAGATATTTGTACAATCCAAATCCTACCCCCACCACCAAAAGGATGGAAGCGGCCAAACGAAAGGCGTTATTTTGCCAAAACGATAGGATTGGTTTTTTTTGTAAGGATACGATACGTTGGGTAATCTGTTCCAGTTCCTCCTCGTCCAAGGTGGTTTCGTGGTTATCTAGTGCCAACAAAAAGGCCTTGGCCAACTTAATCGTTTCGGTGCAGTCGGTATTTTGCTCCAGCCACTCATTCCAATAGCGAGTGCTTTCAGGTTCGTTGTCAAGAACCCACCGACGAAAGCGCTCATCGTGGGCAAAATCTTCGAATCGGTAGTTGCGATACAAAGTATTCATAGAGGAACTATTTCGTTAAAGTTGGCAGTGGCCAAGGGGCGTTTTTTATAGATAGCAGTAGGACAAGAGAAATACTTATTTTTTTAGTTTTTTTAAAAAATAAACAAATCAGATATCCCCAGCATAGCATAAATTACCTGCCAATTTTCGCGGAATAACTTAAACGCCGTTTGCAATAAATTAGAGACTGACTGCGGGTGAATATCCATAATTTGGGCGATTTCTTCGCGCTCCAAATTCTGGTAAAATTGCAAATAAATGGCTTCTCGCTGGCGTTTAGGGAGTTGGTTGAGTAGCGCGCCTATCTTGTATTTGAGTTGGGCTTCGTGCTCCTCTTCAATCATTAATCGTTCGTGCGGAAGTTCAA